>CALATR010000986.1 GCA_937891875.1 uncultured Pseudomonadota bacterium
GATCACCGGCTCGCGATCAGCCTGCCTCCGTGCTTGGCTGATGGGTCACCCACCGCGTGAGCAGTCGGGTTGTTCAAGGCACGCAGATTCGAGTTGTACCCCTGTGTCGTTCTCGGGTCTTGGTGCCTGGCGAACGACTGCACATGATGCAGTGGCACACCGCTCTCCAGTGCAATGGTCACGGCGGAATGCCGAAGGAGATGTGGATGCACCCTACGGTTGATCCCCGCCCGCTCACCCAGGAGGCGCACGCGCTTCAGTGCGGCTCGGGGGGACATCGCCGAGCCGCGCTGAACCCCGAGGCCCCTCAGCACGGGCAGCATCAGGGGGCCGGTCTCTAGGGCGGCGGCCTCGCGCCACCTGGCGATGGCGTCTCGCGTGACGGCCGCCAACGGCACCTGGCCGATCTTCGATCCCTTCCCGTGGACAAGAGCGACGTGGTGTCCCCCGCGCTCGTCGAGGTCACCGACGGCCAGGTGGAGCACCTCTTGGAGCCGGAGCCCCTGCACCGCGAGCAGCATCAGCAGCGCACGGTCCCTCAACCCCACGAGCGCTTCCACATCGCAGACACGGAGCAAGGCCGCGACCTCCGAGGAGGTCAGCGCCGTGCGCACCGACCTCGTCACCTTCTTCGGCCGCCGAGCGCGAGCAGCCGGGTTGCGGTCGATGGCTCGCTCGTCCATGGCGAACGTGTACCAGCCCGAGACCGCCGACATCCGCTTGTTGATGGTGGAAGGCGCCAGGCCGTCCAGCTCCATCGAGTGCCGCCACGCTTCCACGTTGCGACGCGTGGCGGCCAGGAGACCCCGGTCCCCCAGGAACCCCTCGAAGAGCTGCACGGCTCGTCGATACTCGACACGGGTCCGCTCGCTCTGGAGGCCGCGCAGGAACGCCTCGGTGAGGGTCAGGCGCTCCTCCGGGAGCCTGACGACCGTGGTCTCGATGCCGTTCATCTGCCCTCCGAAGGTTCCGCGAAACACGGTTCGTGGAACCATCAGGTGGACTACGTGCGGGGCGCGCAAACTGAACCTACGGCTTCGACTCCGCGAGCGGGTGCGGCTCGCAGCCGGTGACCTCCTTGAACGCGTCAGCGCTGCCAAGAGACCGAACCAGCTTCTCCACCCAGGCGTTGGTGTAGAGGTAGTTCTTGTGGGGCTCGCTGTAGACGCAGTAGCGCGAGTCCGTGCGCTCCGGATGGTTCTCGGGGTCAGGCCCCTTGATCTCGAAGTGCTTCACGGCCCGCGCGTGGTGGGTGGACGCGGTGAAGCGGAAGCCGACTCGCGGCTCCACCTCGGCAGCGACCGCCCCGGGCAAGAGCTTCCCGGACCCGTGGACCTCGATGCGCTTCTCCTTGATGAGCACGTCCAGCTTCTTCGCCAGCTCGGCGGCCTCGGGGTCGTCCTCGTGGATGAAGGTCACGGCGGTGTCGGCATGACGCGCCCGGTTGGCGGTCCCCGGGATCAACAGCACCCGGAAGCGGTAGCGCGAGTCCTCGAACACCTCGTCGTCGAGGGACGCCCGGTAGTCGCCTACGAAGTCCAACAGGGCCTCGACATCGGGGCCGAAGTAGCGCTTGATCGCTTCGAGCTGCTCGGGAGACCGCTCGACGCTCGTCTGGAGGGCAAAGTTCAACGTCGCCCCGAGCGGCTCGGTGTGGCCGAACTCCTTCGCCATGAAGTCCACGAAGTTGTTGAGGAGCGCCTGGCACTCGCCGAACAACGAGTCGTCGAGCGGCGGGCAGTGCGTGTGCTCCACCTTGTTCCGGAGCTGGATGGCGAACACGAGGTTCGCTCGCACTGGGTCTTTCGTGTTGGTGAACGTCTTCCTGACGCAGTCGATCGGGCTCCACGTCTTCGGGGAACCGTCGACCCTCTCGACCTTGCCGGTCTTCTTGTCGATGTAGTGTGGGTCGATCTTCTCGCTGCGGAACTTGGCCAACAGCGCCGAAGTCCACGCGATGACCATCATCACGAGGTACCCGGCGGTCCGGAAGGAAGTGCCCGGCCGGTTGTACACGTCCACGGCCAACAGGGCGGACTCTCGCGCCTTGGCGACCAGCGAGGCGACCTCGTTGATGCGGGCCATCTCCTGGGCGAGCTTGTCGTCCACCGCGACGACCGGCACCCCGTCGCTGTCCACCTCGATGAGGCGATCCTGCTTCGCCCAGTGTCCCGTCGGCGGCGGCGCGAGGTCATCGTCGTAGCGGACCCCGGCGCTGTGCGCGTTGAAGTTGGTGATCGTGCCCACGTGCCCGTACCAGGGCTTCTTGGGGTCGGCGCACACCACCCGCATGCCGGAGTACGACTTCTTGTCCGCCACGGAACCTCCTTCTCGGGGATCGCGCGGATCCGTTCCGGAGTCAACCTAGCAGCCCGGGTCTCGAAGAACCGTCGACATTGGTGAGGGTTGATGGCCCGCTCTCTCCGGGCCTGTCCTTCGATGTCCTGCGGCGGCCAGGGGCATGGTTCCGACAATCGAACGCAGCCTTCGGGAGACTTCCTTCGCGTGGACCCGTTGGTGATCACTCGATCGCCATCGACCTGTAGGAGGTGTTCATGCCCGAAGACAGCACCGTCGAGAACGACGACCGACTCCTCAACGACCATCAGGCGGCGCTCTACCTCGGATGCTCCCCTCGCACGGTGCGCCGGTGGCGGCGACGCGGCCTACTGCCGACGGTGATCGATCCCGGTGGCAGGTACCGGTTCCGAGCCGGGTCGATCCGGCAACTCATCCGCGATGGGGAAGGCTGGCTGCGCTAGCAGAGCCGACCAAGGGCATCGTCGAGGCCCTTCAGATGCTGCTTCAGCACGTTCACCCCGGACGGCGTGATGGCCTTCACGGTCGCCTTGTCCGCCAGGAGCTTCTTGGCCTCCTTGATCACCTTCCGCGCAGCCTGACCCGTCGCGTAGGCCAGCTCTGCCGCTTCGTCATTCTCTCGTCGGTCCTCGGCAAGCTGACGGCGGCTTTCCGCCACGTGCTCTGCATGCCTCTCCAACATCTCCTCGGTCCATGAACGGCGTCTCCCGGCCAGGGGAGACGTGTCCATGTGAAGAAGACCCTCTCCGTCGATGGTCTCGACCGCCCTGACAAGCTCCGAGAGCGCGGCCTGCGCCTCCCGAGCTTCCGAAGGCTGCAAGGCCGCGTGCCCCCCGCACCGCAATCTCTTCTGAAGCCCGCGCAGGTCGCCAACGGCACGGCCGAGGGCTCGAAGAGCATCATCAACGGTGCGAACAAGCTCCACGCGAGAGGGGTGCAGCTCGCTCCGCTTCACCACCTCGATGTGCTCATCGCCACGTCGAACGGCCTCCTCGGACAGCTCGTGCTTCGCCTCCTCCCGGAAGTCCTTGATGATCCGGTCGACGCGGTTGAGGTTCGTCGGCGACATTCCAAGGCCGAGGAGAACCGCGCGGCGCTCTGGCTTGCTCCACACGTTCAGGATGAACGCCTTGACCTCCGCCACGAACTTGGAATCGAAGAGGTCGTAGATGTCTCGCTCATTGCGCAGGAGCAGGACTCGAAAGCCGCGAGAGCGTAGCGCCTTGGCCTTCAGCTCCAGCCTGGCCTCGTAGTCGTCGTCGCGGAACCCCGCGACTTCGATCGCGTAGGGAAAAGCCACCCTGTCGACCGTGTGCTTCCCCTCCTCTTTCGGGACGAGCTTGGCCAGCGGAACCTCGCACCAGTGCGGCACTCCGAGTCGGTCGAGGTAGTTGTCGGCCACGATCTCCAACCACGAACGACACTGGTCTCCGTCGGCCGCCACCCACGTTCGACGGGACGGCGTGCGCGTCGGGCCCAGGGCAGCCTTGGTGGGGGCAGCGATGAAGTCGTCCATCCTGCGGAGCACCTTGTACCGGTTCTTCGACCCGTTCCGGTCTACCTCGATCAGCCCCGCCGCCTCCAAAGCATCCGAGGCCGACGTGACGGTGTTGTCGGTTCGACCGATGGCGTCACCGATCTCCTTCTTCGTTGGCTCCACCGGCTCCTGGCAGAGGAAATGCCACATTGCCCAGGCACTTCCAGACAGGTCCGCAAGGAACTTCGGTGAGGGGGCATCCGCCCCCTTTATAGGCGCAGCGGACTGCGGCTCTTCGGCATCCGAGTTCTGCTTGGGCTTCACGTGTCCCATGCTGTCTCCTCCGCAGCCGCACCGGCCGCGCCATCCAAGAGCATAACACTCTTTAAACGTCACATATACTACGTGCGGTCGACCCGAAGTGAACCCGCCAGAAAGTGGACAGCCTCGTTGAACTTGGTGGGTAGCGTGCTCGCCATGGGCAACACGCTGGACCATCATCAAGACGCTGTCGCCGCGCTCGCGCGCGAAGTGGCTCGGCTGTCCGAGGTGGTGGACCGGCAGACCAAGGTGCTCTCGCGCCAGGCCGAGGTCATCGAGCAGCTCGCAGCCCGCCTGGCGGCCGACTCCAGCCAGGACGACGGTCTCCCGGCTGTGGAGAACCGGCAGCCCCAGCCAGTGGGCATCAAGGGGGCCGCAGACCACCTCGGCATCCACCCCCGAACGCTCCGGCGGGCGCTGAAGGCGGGAGCCGCAGAGCTTCCCGGCGGACCGCACACCAAGTCGCCAGGGGCCAAGCGGAACCACTGGGTGTTCGATCTCCGCACCACCAAGGCGTGGTGGACCCGGTGGGAAGAGCACCGCCGCCCGGCCAAGGCGCGAGGCTCCCAGAGACGCGCACCTCGACGGACGAAGACGCAGACCACGAAGAAGAAGACCGGGAAGAAGGACTGGGCCAAGATCGCCCGCGAGGCGTCCACGCGAGGGCCGACGTGAACCGCTGATCTCCCCGTGGTATACGCGTCTCACGCAGGAGATCATCCGCCTTGCCGGACCCCTTCCCACAGCTCCCGCACCCGCCCATCGACGAGGTCGTGTGTGGCTTTGTCTTCGACCCACTCCCAGGCATCGACGTGCTGGACCTGGGTGTCTACTGGGAAGAGGTGAGGTCGGAGTACCCCAAGAAGCAGCTCCAGCCACCGCTGATGGACAACAACAACATCCTGCACATCGGCCCGCCGGGAGTTCGCGCATGGCTCGTCAGCGAGGATGAGGAGCGCCTCCTTCAGCTTCAGCCTGACCGGTTCTACATGAACTGGCGCGCTCGGGGCGGCGACTACCCGCACTTCTCCGATCGCCCGGAGCGCGACGGCAACTGCCTGAAGCTGCTGGCGCTGAAGGAGTTCGATCGGTTCCTGCGCTACATGCTCCCAAGGTCCGGCCAGCAGCAGCTCGGTCTCCGCCGTGTGGAGCTGACCAAGATCGACAAGCTGGTTCGGGGACGGCACTGGTCCGACTTCGACGACCTCTGCGCCCTGCTGAAGGTCGCCAACGTCTTCGGGGACATCAAGGCCGTGGACCCCAAGCAGCTTCAGCTCCGGCTCGTCGAAGCCGAAGACAGCGACACGACCTTCGTGACCGTGAAGTTGGACGAGCACGAGGTCAGGATCGAAGCGAGGATGGCGATGCGCTACACATCTGGCGACCACGCCGCTCTCCTTGACAAGGCCAATCATCGGCTGAACGATGTGTTCTTCGGCCTCCTGAACGAAACCGAGCTAGAACGCTTTGAACGGAGCCCTGATGACGCTGCTTGATGCCGCCATGCGCACGACACGAGTGGTCACGATGCTGATCGCCTTCGGCCAGGGTGCATCTTCCGTAGCAATGGCCTCGCCAGCGTCGGACCCCTTCTCGGCGACCGACTCCATCGACTGGGCGTCACCAGCTTCCTCGCAGCCCGAGGAAGCCTCCATCGCAGAGGCCATCCGAGAGCTGACCTACGTTCGCACGCTCCTCCCGAAGCTCGAAGAGCGTCTCGATGATGACGCCGTCCGGGACTACGTCCGTGAACTCGGTCGTATCCTCGACGCGGCGGAGGGTGACGCGGACCATCTCGCCGAGCAGGCCGGTGGGCTCGCGATGCGACTGTGTAGTGCACGGTCCCGGCTGACCTCTTCGACGAGGTCGTCCGCCGTGTGGTTGTCCGTCGCGAAGACGTTGTCGCCTGAGGGCGGGCCCTTCAAGATTCCCACCCGACTGATCCGGCGCTCGGCAGCTCCATCGACTGCCATCTCCATCGCCGAGGTCGACGATGTGCTCCTCGCTCAGGACGCGCTCGTCATGGATGCCTGATGCCGATCCTGATCGAGCCAGAGGTGGACGCCTCGCTCGACCAAGGAGACCTTCTCGACGAACTGAAGCTCTACTGGTCGGACGCCGCAGGTGATGTTCACGGAGATGACGGGATCGGCCTCGTCGTCTCGCGCCCCTGCGTGTCCATCCGACGCCAGATCGTGCAGGTCGCCGTTGTGAAGTCCGCGAAGCTGGACGTGGGGAA
>CALATR010000987.1 GCA_937891875.1 uncultured Pseudomonadota bacterium
CGTCGTCGGGGTGGCCGAGGCCGGCGGCGTGTCCGACCTCGTGCGCCATGGTCTGGCCGACCACCTCGGGGCCTGCCTGCATCGGCACGATCGCCACCACACCGAGCGCCGGGGCGTGGGCGTTGGGGAAGGAGAACCCGACCGCCTCGCCGCCGACCTTCCTGATGGCGCTGCACACGACGATGGTGATGTCGTGCTCGGCGCCGGCCGCGACGACGGCGTCCAGGTCGGGGTTGCCGTCGAAGTCCAGGGTGCAGCGGCCCGACGCCGTGCTCTCCTGGAAGTACGCCTCCACCGTGATCCCGTGGGGCTCCCAGTCGGCCTGCCAGGAGACCACCGCCTCGCGGATGTCGTCCTGCACGGCGGCATCGTCGACAAAGGGGTCGGTGAACACCACCTGCACGGTGAGCACGCCCGACTCCGGGGTGTCGTCGGTCGCGTACTGGAGGTAGGCGCGGACCGGATCCTCGCTGCGGTGGAGGTCCAGGTGCTCGAAGGTCCACACGCCGCCGACCGGCAGCGCCGAGGGGGTCTCGGGGTGGTCGGGCAGGCGAGAGGGGATGATCTCGTCGGTGTCCAGGTCGTGGCGGTGGCAGGTGGCGTAGTCCGCCTTCGCGGTCGGCAGGGAGCTGACCGCGTTGACGAGGCGATTGGCGTCGGCGGGCACCTCGTGCTCCCAGGTAGGGGCGTCGGCGGTGAGCTCGCCGATGACGGTGACGAAGCCGTCCGGCACGGCGGGGGGCTCGTCGCCCCACACGTCGACCGGCCCCGACGAGCAGGCGGCGAGGAACGCGCTGATCACGACACCACGCACGGGCGACTCCCAGGCTGACAGCAGTGGGTTGTGCCGAGGCCGCCGGTCCTTCACCCACGAGGCTGCGCGCTCAGCTCCCGGACCACGTCGCCGGACAAGGGAGCTTCGCGGCGGACAAGGTGTGGAGCGTGGCGATCTTCGTCGGGTCGGAGTGCAGCACGCACGCGCCGTCCTCGGTCGGTCGGCAGGCGCCGATCGCGTGGCCGTCGACCTCCCAGTTCAGGGTGGGCGCGCCCCGGGTGACGAGTCCGGTCGCCTGCAGGTCGATGGGCAGGCGGGCGCCGAGCGGGGAGGGGGTCCACGCGCCGGTCTTGGGGCTGCCCACGAAGAGCGGCACCCCGCTGACCCCGTGGCGGGCGACGAAGCTGCCGGTCGAGGTGAACATGTCCGGCAGGGCGCCCCTGCGCTCGCGGGCACCCTCGTCCTCCAGGGGATCGGCGAGCACGACCTGACCGGTCGCCTTGTCCGCGCGCACCTCCTGGATGCCGAGCTGGCGAGCCCGGGCCTCGACGGCCTCCACCCCCGCAGAGCAGGTGGTGACGGTGGCGGCGAGGGGAGGCGGACCGGTCTCGCACGCGGCGAGGGCGAGCAGGACGGGCAGCAGGCGGTGGGGGACGAGCGACATGGGACTCCCGCGGCACGGGTGCGTGGGGAGGTGGATCCTCGCCCATCCACGGGGGAACCGCCCTTTCGCCAGCCGTGCAGCCTCCTCCACGACTCTTGCACGGCCGCCCGCTGGCCCGGATGCGACCGGGGTCAGTCGTGCTCGCTCTCGTGCTCGCTCTCGTGCTCGCTCTCGTGCTCGCCGTCGTCGTGATGGTGCTCGTCCAGGTCCCAGCTCTCCTTCAGCGCCTCTTCGATGGCGTTGCGCACCTCGCCGCAGTCGGAGCGGTCGGTCACGTGCACGGCGCCGTCGATCACGTCCAGGTCGCCGTCGTCGAGGCATTCCTTCAAGGGGACCTGCGCGAACACGACGTCGAGATCGATGTGTGCGAGCAGGGAGGTGCTGCCGTCCACGACGACCCCACCGGGGGACTCGAAGCGCGCGTCCTCGCGGATGGGCAGCTCGATGGTCAGCTCGTGCTCGGCGCCGTCGACGGCGATCGTGCCGGCCACGGAGAGCGACACGTCCGACCCGTCGGGCTCGAAGCGCATGTCCAGCCGCCGGTAGGTGCCGCTCGGAAGGACAATGTCGTCCAGGCTCGGCGAGGAGGTCCGCGCCACGAGATCGACGACGAACGGGCCATCGACGTGCAGCTTGTCCTCGGAGCAGCGGACCGGCGCAACGACCGCGTCCGGGGGGAGGGCGGCGCAGGTCTCGCCGTCGGGCAGGTCCAGCTCGATGTCGCGCAGCACGGCACTGGCGGACGCGATGGTCACGGTCGCGCTGGACGACTCGGCGACCTCGAACGCGCCGTCGTCGGTCATCACGCGCGCGGTTGCGCCGATGTCGAGCCCGGCTGGGGCCTGGGGATCGTCGCTGGACGCGCACGCGGCCAGGACCAGGAGAGTGGAGAGGAGTCGACAGGTCATCAGGGCCTCCTTGTGCTCCTGATCTCACGTGGGAGTGCCTCGAGGCCCAGAACATCGCGCATCCGGGCCGGATACAGCCGGTCCGCTCTGCGGCGTGGGCGACCGGCGCTGGTATCGTGCCCCCCTCGGCCTCGGAGGTGACATGGCGGCGAGCGGGTTCGACGGCGAGCCCCCGGACGACGAGACCCGCCAGCTCACGGCGTGGGGATCGCCGCCCGAAGCTCCCACACCCTCCGCTGCATCCGCGGATCCCGTCGCTCCGACCTCCACTTCGCTCGATGCTGACGCGCGGGTCGACGCCGCCACGGACCTGCTCCGCGCCCGCCGGGATCCCGCCGAGCGCTACGAGGATCTGGGCCTGCTCGGTCGTGGAGGCATGGGGGAGGTGCGCCGGGTGCACGATCGCCTGCTCGGACGCACCGCAGCGATGAAGCGCGTGCGCGCCGATCGGGCCGGAGATGCCGCCACCGTCGCGCGCTTCCTGGAGGAGGCCCAGGCCACCGCCCGGCTCGAGCACCCCGGCATCGTGCCGGTCCACGACCTGGGAGTGCTCCAAGGCGGCGGGCTCTACTTCGTGATGCGCGAGATCCACGGCCAGACCTTCCGCGAAGCGATCGTGGCGTTGCATGCGGGAGATCCGCTCGAAGGCTGGACGTTCAAGCGCCTGGTCGGCGCCCTGGCCCGGGCGGCTGAGGCGGTCGCCTACGCACACGACCGCGGCATCCTGCACCGTGACCTGAAGCCGTCGAACCTCATGCTCGGCGCGTTCGGCGAGGTGCTGGTCGTCGACTGGGGGCTGGCGGCGCTGGGCGGGGAGGGGGCGTCGGCCGGCGCCGGGGCGATCGCGGGCACGCCGGCCTACATGGCGCCCGAGCAGGCGCGGGGCGATCGGGCCGCGCTGGGTCCGGCCACCGACGTGTACGCGCTGGGCGCCTGCCTCTTCCACCTGCTCACCGGGCGACCCCCGTTCGAGGGCGACCCGGCCTGGATCCTGCTGGCCGTGCAGTCGGGACCTCCGGCGGTGGTCCCCCGGGTCGGGGACGCGGATCTGGCGAGCCTGACCCGCGCCACCCTGGCGTCCGATCCCAGCGCGCGGGGCATGGCGGCGAGCCTGGCGCGAGCGCTACAGGCCTGGCTCGACGGTGCCCAGCGGCGGGAGCACGCCCTGACCCTGGTCGAGGCGGCGGACGCAGCAGATCCGGAGGTTCGAAGCCTGGAGGCGCGCGCCCTTGAGCTGCGTCGGCAGGTGGAGGCCGGGCTCGCGACGGTGAGGGACTGGGACCCGGTCGCGACCAAGCAGGCGGTGTGGGAGGTCGAGGACCGGGCGCGCGAGGTCGAGGCGGAGGCGCGCGCCCGTCGGCAGCAGGCCCGTCGGGATCTGTACGGCGCGCTGGCCTGGGATGCCGCCGCCCCCGAGGTGCGCGCTGCCCTGGCTGCCCGTCACCGCCGCCAGCACGCAGACGCCGAGATGCGGGGGGATCTCGCTGCCGCCGAGGCCGAGCTGGGCTTGCTCCGCGACCACGTCGACGCCCTGCCCGCGACCCACCCCGACCGCGCCGGGCACCTGGCCTGGATCGATGGCGCGGGCGCCCTGTCCCTGACCACCGATCCACCCGCCCGGGTCCGACTCTTCCGCTACCGGGAGGTCCGCCGTCAGCTGGTCGCGGTGCCGGTCGGTGATCTCGGGCAGACGCCGATCCTCCGTCACCGCCTGCCCATGGGCAGCTACCTGCTGGTGCTGTCGGCCGAGGGCTGTACCGACGTGCACTACCCGGTGTGGATCCCTCGCCAGCGCCACTGGGACGGCTGTCCGCCCGGGTCCGACGCCCCCCGCGTCGTGCGCCTGCCCCGCCAGGGCGCGCTCGGCCCCGAGGACCACCTGGTGCCCGGCGGCTGGTTCCGCGCCGGCGCCGATCCGAGCCTGGCCAACGCGTTCCCCCCGACCGACGTGTGGCTCGACGACCTCGTGGTCCGCCGCCACCCGGTGCGCCTGTCCGAGTACCTGGCCTTCCTCGATGATCTCGTTGCAGACGGTCGTATCGCCGAGGCCATGCGCCGGGTCCCCCACCCGCCGAAGGCCGACGATCCGGTCGCTGACGGGGTCGGCTTCGATGGCGCCCACTTCGTGCTCCAGGCCGACCAGGACGGCGACCTGTGGCAGCCGGACTGGCCGACGATCCGCATCGACGCCGACGATGCCCGAGCCTTCGCAGCGTGGGAGGCCGAGCGCACGGGTCAGCCCTGGCGCCTGCCGACCGAGGTCGAGTGGGAGAAGGCCGCCCGCGGGGTCGACGGGCGGCTCTACCCCTGGGGCGACCACGGCGACTTCGCCTTCTCCAACCTGCGGCGCAGCCACCCCGACGGCCTGCGGATCCTGCCGGTCGACCATCCCATGCTCGACGTCGGTCCCTACGGGCTCGTCGGCATGGCGGGCAACGTCGTGTGCTGGACCGACTCCGCCTATGACGAGGGCATCGCCCCGGACGCGCGTGGCCGCCTGCCGGACCGGGAGCGGGACGCCAACACCCGGATCAGCACCCGCGGCGGTGCGTTCACCTGGAGCCTGCGGGCCGCCCGCGCGCCCGACAGGAAGAGCCTGCCCGCATTTGCCCGCTCCGAGGTCACCGGCATCCGATTGGTGCGTGACTTCCTGGGATGACCGTGTACCGCGACAATACCGCATTGAATCGTGAGGGACCCTCCGGGCAAGGTCGTTCTGGGCCTTGCACCCGAGGCCGTGGAGGGCCCATGAACACGCTGCACCATCTCTTCCGCCTGGGGGCCGCCGCTGCGGTCCTCACGGCTCCCACCACCGCGCTCGCTCTCGACGCGGAGACGCCACTGCCGTGCGATGAGCTGCCGAACGGCTGCCCGGGCAGCCCCACCTACGTGGTCTTCGGCGCCCCTGTCGGCTTCATCCCGACCAGCGCGTCGCGCGACATCGAGGACGTCGGTGGCGGCTACACCGTCAACATCAGCGGTCGCGAGCGGGAGATCGACCAGTTCGCCCCCATGTTCAAGCTGTGGTCCAGCGGGAGCGGCGAGCAGGTCATCTACGGCTACAGCCACGATGCGCTGAACCGCCGCACCCGCAGGTTCGAGAAGGTCTACCAGAAGCTCCTGACCCACGTGGAGTTCCTGCCGAGCGGCCCCACGCCGCGCGAGGTGGTGGACGCGGACCTGGACGGAGACGGCACGCTCGACCTGGTCGTGGGCGACCCCTACGGCAGCTGCGGCTCCGGCAACACCGGACGCCTGCTGGTCTACTACGACATCTCCGAGGAGCACGATGCCAGGTTCCCCGAGTCCATCATCTGCGGCGTGCCCTACCAGTACCTGGGCAATCCGGTGAACTCGAACCGCCTGACAGGGGCGCCCGGGCTGGTCAGCATCCCGGACGGCCCCGTCACCTACCTGATCGACGACCTTGGCTACGGCAAGTTCGTCTGGATCAGCAGCTACCCGACCCAGTAGGCGCGCCCTACTGCAGGGAGGTGCAGCCGAGGTTGCTGCAGACGTCGCCGACGTCGAGGCCCAGCTCCAGCTGGTCGGCGCCCGCGCGGATGTCGGCCGGCGCGTTGCCCACCCCCGCCTCGTCCTCGAAGTCGGTCGCCTCGAGGGTCAGGGTGCCGTCGTCCACCTGGATGGCGGCACTGTTGGCGTTGCGAGCCTCGTTCCCGGAGATCTGCGAGTCGCGCACGGTGGCGTCGCGCCGCATGAACAGGGCGCCGCCGCGGGTGGCCACGTTGCCCTCGAACACGACGTCCTCGAAGACGCTGGACCGAGCGACGCCCTCGAGGGACACGCCACCGCCGAGCGAGCCGGAGGCGTTGTCGACCAGGGACGACGCGACCATGCGCAGGCTGCCGTTGTCGATGACCAGCCCACCGCCGTTCCCGGTCGCCTGGTTGCCCACGACGTCGACGCGCTCCATGACCGTGCGGGAGGAGCCGCCCAGCTGGAAGAGGGCGCCGCCGCGCCTGGCCGTGTTGTTGGAGAGCCGCGCGTCGGTCAGGGTGAGCTGGCCGTTCGGACGGACGTGCAGGGCGCCGCCGTCGCTGGCTGCGGTGTTGTCCTCGAACAGCACGCCGGACAGCTCGGCGCGGCCCCCCAGCATGGCCATGCCGCCGCCCTCGCCGGGAGACGCGTTGAGGCGAACGACCAGGTCCTCGCCGGCGAGGCTGGCGCGATCGACGCAGATGCCGCCGGCCTTGCAGGTGGCGTCGGCTTCACCGAGGCCGTTCTGCAGGGTCAGACCAGACAGGCGCGACCCGCTGGCCTCCCGAGCCAGGCGGACCACCGTGCCCGAGGCGCCGGCGTCGAGGATGGTGGCCTCGGAGCCGGCCACGCCCGTGACCCCGATGGGCGCCTGCAGCTCGAGGCGGGCGAAGAACGTACCCTCGCAGATGGCCAGCTCGCCGGGCTGGTCGAGGACCACGAGGCTCGGCGCGTCGGCGCTGCCCGCGGAGAATGCGTCGGTGAGGTCGATGGCCTCGGCCCCGGTGACCAGCGTCGCGAGCCCGGTGGCCGGGTCGCAGTCGTTGTCGATGCCGTCGCAGGTGTCGACCGCGTCGGGGCGCACGTCGGCGTTGCTGTCGTCGCAGTCGCCGGCGATGTCGACGAAGGCCCAGGGCGCCGCGCAGGCCTCGATGGTCACCTCGGCGTCGCCGAAGCCGTCGCCGTCCGC
>CALATR010000988.1 GCA_937891875.1 uncultured Pseudomonadota bacterium
CCCCGCCACTCCCCCGCCCCGAAGCTACGCGACCCTGGCTCGCCACTCCCCCTCCGACCACCACCCACCCCGATCAGTTACCCTCCCCCGCTCCCGGAGGGTCCTTGTCGCCGCGTACCGCCATCTATGCTGGGTCCTTCGATCCGCTCACCGTCGGGCATCTCGACGTGATCTGCCGGGGCGCCCGGCTGTTTGACCGGCTCGTCGTGGCCGTCGGGCTCAATCCTGCCAAGCGCTACTGGTTCGAGCTCGACCAGCGCGTCGAGCTCGTGCGGAAGGTCACCGACGAGCTTCCGAACGTCGAGGTCGTCTCCTTCGACGCCCTGCTGGTCGACGCCGCCAAGGCGCACGGGGCCCAGGTGATCCTGCGCGGGCTGCGCGCGCTCGCCGACTTCGACTCCGAGTTCCGCTACGGCCTCGCCAACCGTGACCTGTCCGGGCTCGAGACCCTGTTCATCCTGTCCGACCCCGAGTACGTCTTCGTGTCGTCTTCACTGGTCAAGGAGATCTGGGTCAACGGCGGGGATGTGAGCCGATACGTGCCCCAGGCGGTGCTCGAGGCCATCCAGGCTCGAACCTAGCTCCGCCGGAGCGCGACCACTGCAGGCGCCTGGCACGGGCCCTGCAAACCCCCGAAGGGGACGGCCCATCGAAGACAAGCTCTTCTGCGGTCGTCTGCGAACGGCACCCTCCGGGTGCATGTGCGAACAGGAGTCTCCTCGATGTGCGGAATTGTCGGCTACGTGGGTCCGGAACCCGCCCTCTCTCGCCTGATCGAGGGCCTCCGACGCCTGGAATACCGTGGCTATGACTCGGCGGGCGTCGCCTTGCTGGAGGGCAAGACCGTCTGGACCCGCAAGCGGGTGGGCCGGGTCGACGCGCTGGACCAGGCGCTGGGCGATGCGCCCGAGTCGACCACCGGGATCGCCCACACTCGCTGGGCCACCCACGGCGGCATCACCGAGGAGAACGCGCACCCCCACTGCGACGGTTCGACCGGTCTCGCGGTCGTGCACAACGGCATCATCGAGAACATGAACGCCCTGCGCGAGCAGCTCGAGTCCGAGGGGGTCGTCTTCCGCTCGGAGACCGACACCGAGGTCCTGCCGCACCTGATCCGCAAGTTCTACACCGGCGATCCCGTGGCCGCGGTGCGCTCCGCCCTGCGCCTGGTCAACGGCACCTACGGCATCGCGGTCGTCTTCGCCGACCACCCCGATCTCATCGTCGCCGCCCGGCTCGGCAGCCCCCTGGTCGTGGGCCTCGGCGACGGGGAGACCGTGCTCGCGAGCGATCCGCAAGCGATCGTAGAGCTGACGCGACGAGTCGTGTACCTGGACGACCGCGAGATCGCCGTCATCTCCCGGGACGGGGTCAAGGTCGAGCGCCTCGACGGGCGCAAGCGCACGGCGGACGTCACGGTCATCGACGACGACGCCTACGGGGTGGCCGACCTGCAGGGCTTCCCGCACTTCATGCTCAAGGAGATCCACGAGCAGCCGGAGAGCATCCAGCGCTGCCTGCGCGGTCGCCTGCAGCTGGACGAGGGCAACGCCAAGCTGGGCGGCTTCCAGATGGACCCCCGCGAGCTGGTCCGCATCGAGCGGATCATCGCGCTGGGCTGCGGCACCAGCTACCACGCGGGCATGACCGGAGCGATGGCCATCGAGGCGCTGGCTCGAGTACCGGCGCGGGCCGAGGTCGCCAACGAGTTCCGCTACCGCAACCCGATCATCCCGCGGGACGCGCTGTTCCTGGCGGTGTCCCAGTCCGGCGAGACCATGGACACCCTGGGCGCCATCCAGGAGGTGCGGATCAAGGGTGGCAACGTCGCCGGCGTGGTCAACGTGGTCGGCTCGACCATCGCGCGGACCGCGGGCAAGGGCGTCTACCTGCACTCCGGCCCCGAGATCGCCGTCGCCTCGACCAAGGCGTTCACCTCCCAGGTGACGGCGCTGATGACCTTCACCCTCATGCTGGCCAGGACCCGCAACCTGTCGCTGGAGGCGGGGCAGCGCATGGCGCGGGAGCTGTCCGCGGTTCCGGCGAAGGTCTCGGAGTACCTGCACAATCCCGGCCCCATCGAGGCGGTCGCCGACACGATCCTGGACGCTCGCTACGTGCTGTTCCTGGGCCGTGGCTTCAGCTTCCCGGTCGCGCTCGAGGGTGCGCTGAAGCTCAAGGAGATCGCCTACATCCCGTGTGAGGCCTACCCGGCCGGCGAGATGAAGCACGGCCCCATCGCGATGATCGAGGAGGGTACGCCCGTGATCTTCGTGGCGCCCAGCGACGTGCACCGCGACAAGGCGATCTCCAACATGAAGGAGGTCCAGGCACGGGGGGCGAAGCTCATCGCCATCCACACCGCGGGCGACCACGAGATCGCCGCGCTGGCCGACGTCTCGATCCCGGTGCCCGAGGTCGCGGACTTTGCGAGCCCGCTGCTCACCGTGCTCCCGCTGCAGCTGCTCGCCTACCATGCGGGCGTGAAGCTGGGCCGGGACATCGACAAGCCCCGAAACCTCGCGAAGAGCGTGACGGTCGAGTAGGGCAGGGGCGCGACCTGGACCGGGCGGGCCGCCCTACGTGACATCACCGGGGCTGTCGCCGCTGCGGTGTCTGCGGTCCGGGCGGCGGTCTCCACCACGGAGAAGCAGAGGACCGGAGGTCTGACGGAGGACCCACGCGAGCCGGATCCTCTAGAGCGGAGGTTCCTCCAGGGTAGTAGCGCGAAGGCGGGGGCACCCGGTCCGTGGGACGGGAGGGGCGATTCCAGCCGGGGGTCCGTCCTCTCGCTCGAGGCACCTGTGGCGCTCCAGCCGAGAGGAGGAGTACTCGCCTGGAAGTGGTCCTGGAAGTGGTGTTCGAGGCTATCAAAACTCGAACCCGGGAGCAGAGCTCGGTCCGCCTCCTGGCTTCCCCTCTCCGTGGCCCTCGGTGCCTCCGTGCCTTCGTGGTGGGGGTGCGGCTCGACGCGCGCAGCTCACCCCGCCCACACCGAGCTGCCGCCTCCCTCCCTCTGTGCCGGCCTCTGTGCCTCTGAGCCTCTGTGCCGAGCACCGCCCCGGACTTCCCGGGATCCCCCGCCTCCCGCCCCTGCCCCGAACGCCGATCGCCTACTCGAACACCCCGCCGATCCACTCCAGCAGGTCCGCCCTCACCTCCGCGTCCACCGACGTCGTGAACATCCGGGTGCCGTGGGCGCCACCGGCGTACTCCTCGAAGCGCCAGCTGCCGGGGTCGAGAGAGGCCTGGGCCTGGGGCCAGGCGGCCTCTTCGGGGGGGTAGACGAAGAGGGCGGGCACCTTGGGCACGCTGGACATGGGCGTCTGGGCGGTGGTGTAGGCGCCTCCGGACATGAAGGCGAGGCCGACCGGCTCGGGCAGCCCCTCGCCGCCGGCCCACGCGGCGTAGTCGATCATCGACGTGGTGCCGTTGGACGCCGCGATGATCGCGATGGAGCCGTAGCCGTCGTCCTGCAGGCGCTTCGCGCAGGCTTCCACGTCGAACTTGCCGTTGGTTCCGGTGTAGGCCTCGGACGCCACCCCGCCGGAGTCGCCGGCACCCCGGCGGTCGACGCTGATCACGGTCAGGCCCTGATCGTGAAGCGCGGTGCGGAAGTCGAGCGGCCAGTCGGCGCGGGTGTTCGACGGCGGGATCATGTGCAGCAGGATCACGGCCGGCGCGCCCTCGGCGTCGACGGGGTGGTAGTCGGCGACCAGCGTCACGTCGTCACGGGTGGTGAGCTGGATGACGCCAGCCTCGGGCAAGGTCCAGCCGGTGTTGCGGTCGGTGTCGCCGGTGGACGCAGGGTCGGACGTGCAGCCGACTGCGGCCACGACGAGGGGAATGATGAGACGCACGGCTCCTCCAGGGCTCAGGGATACCCGGTGGCGCAAAGGGTTGCTGAGTTGAGGGGGTGGCGCGGACAACGTGCTGGCGGGGGGCGGTGGTCGTAGCGGCTCAGCTGGCGGTGGCGGGGCGGTCTCTGGTCCCTGGTCTCTAGGGCCCGCTACGCGCGGGGGAGACTTGCCAACATCGGCGATGCCTCGGAGCGAGGTACCGGACCCGAGCAGGTCGTGCGGGTCGACTACGCCATCGACGGCGCCGTCGGAGTGTGCTTGCTCGGAGCAACGGGTCCTGGGCCTTCGCCGCCCCGTTCGGGGAGGGCCCCAGAGACCAGGGACCAGAGACCGCCCCTCCCCTCCCCTGCTCGCAGAAACGCGACTTCCCGCGAGACGCCACTCCCCCGCCCGCGGCACCGCGCCCCCCCGCCAGACCCACTCCCCCGCCACTCCCGCCGCTAGAACCCGAACAGCTCCCGCTCCGACGGTCCCGACGGGGCCTCGTCCTTCTGCTCCTTCGGCTCCGCCTTCGCCGGCTGCTCGCGGTACGTCTCCGACATCGGCTTGAGGCCTTGGCGGACCTCGATCCGGGATCCGGGCGTGGGGACCTCCTCGACGACCACCGGCACCTCGCCCACCTCGGGCTGCAGCACGTCGCGCGCGGACGGCGTGATGCGCAGCGGCTCCGGCACGCCCTCGTTGCGGTCTCGGATCTCGCGGCCCTCCAGCGCGTCCTCCACCGTGCGGTGCACGAGCCCGGACCAGCAGCAGCAGAACGCGCCGCCGAGGCCGACAACCCCCACGATCACCATCACCACGGTCCGACCGCACCCGCCCTTGGTGCGGGCCCCTCGCCACCGCGGCGGGGGCAGGCTGCTGTCGGGGAACGAGGACATGCACAGATCCTAGCAGCCGCGGAAACGGGGTCCCAGGCCCGACCTGCGGGGCGTCACCAACCCCTCACACGCCCGGCCTTGCGCCCGTGCGCGATATCTGACAGATCGTCTGCTCCCCTCTGCACCTCCCCTTGCCCCCTCCGGAGTGGTCCGATGCACCAGGCAGGACGCGAGCACGGTCTGCGCTACCGAATCCACCAGGCCACCTTCAATGCGCTCTACCAGCGCACCCTGCTCTACAACCAGTGCTGGGAGGACCCGGCGGTCGACCGGCAGGCCCTGGACCTGCAACCGGACAGCGAGATCGTCATGATCACCAGCGCCGGCTGCAACGCGCTCGACTACCTGCTGTACGAGGACGGCCCCCGCGCCATCCACTGTGTCGACGCGAACCCCCGCCAGACGGCCCTGCTCGAGCTGAAGCTCGCCGGCATCCGCAAGCTGAACCACGACGACTTCTTCAGCCTGTTCGGCCTGGGCCGCCACCCGGAGATCAAGAAGATCTACAAGCGCGTCCTGCGCGATGAGATCTCCGAAGAGTCCCGCGCGATCTGGGACAAGAACCTCAACTGGTGGAAGCCGGGCCCGGTCCGTCGCGGCTTCTACGATCACGGTCTGTCCGGCATCTTCGCCCGCGGCGCCATCGCCTACATCCGCGCCCGGCCGGGCCTGTGGGAGGCGATCCAGGACGTCATCCACGCCCCGGACATGGACGCCCAGCGTCGGCTCTGGGACACCGAGGTCAAGAAGCGCCTCTTCAGCAAGCCCCTGCGCTGGACGCTGGAGCGCCAGGCCACGATGAACCTGCTGGGCGTGCCCTACGAGCAGCTGCGCCAGACCGGCGACAGCCACGGCGACGGCATGGCTGCCTTCGTCGAGGACGCCATCGGCCGGGTCGCGCGCAACCTGCCCGCCCGGGAGAACTACTTCTACCGGGTCTATCTCGAAGGCCAGTACACCCCCGACGTCTGTCCCGAGTACCTCAAGGAGGAGAACTTCGAGACCCTGCGCGAGCGCGTCGATCGCGTGCACTTCGAGACCACGATGCTCACGGACTACCTGCGGTCCGGCGTCGCCACCCCGACCCACCTCGTCCTGCTCGACCACATGGACTGGATGGGCACCGCCTTCCCCGACGCGCTCGTGTCCGAGTGGGAGGCCATCCTCGACATGTCCAGCCCCGGTGCCCGGGTGCTCTTCCGCTCCGGCGAGTCCGACCCCGGCTTCCTCGACGCGGTCACCGTGCGCGGCCAGACCATCCGCGAGCTCGCCAACTGGCAGCTCGACCGGGCCGAGGAGCTGCACCAGCAGGACCGCGTCGGCACCTACGCCAGCTTCTGGATCGGCGACCTGCGGAACGAAAACTAGCGTCTGTACTCGCCTTCCTCGAGGTCATCGGGGACGATGGTGACGACCAGCGCGGCGATCGCGTCGATGAGCTGCTGGGGCGTGAAGGGCTTCGACAAGAAGTGCACGCCCTCGTCGACGACCCCGTGGTGCACGACCGTGTTCTCGGTGTAGCCGGACATGTAGAGCACCGGGATGGGCACGCCGGCCTCGACGAGGGCGTCGGCGAGTTCCTTGCCGCTCATCTGCGGCATGACGACGTCGGTCAGGAGCAGGTCCAGCTGCACGCGCCCGCTCCGCGCGATGGCCAGGGCCTCCACCGGACCGTTGGCCTCGACGGGCACGAGGCCGTGGCGCTGCAGCACGTGCAGGATCATGCGCCGCAGCCGCGGCTCGTCGTCGACCACCAGCACCCGCAGCCCCTCCAGGCTCGCCTCGGGGACATCCTCCGGGGCGGCGGGCTCCTTGCGTTCGCCCTCGGCGACAGGCAGGTAGACCTTGAACGTCGTGCCGCGGCCGAGCTCGCTGTACACCCAGATGTGGCCCCCGCTCTGGCGCACCGTGCCAAACACCGTCGCGAGTCCCAGGCCGGTCCCCTCTCCGACCCCCTTGGTCGTGAAGAAGGGCTCGAAGACGCGGGAGAGGGTCCGCTCATCCATGCCCTGGCCGCTGTCGGACACGGCCAGCAGCACGTAGTCGCCCGGCTGCACCTCCGCGCGCCCCCGGGCGTAGTCCGCGTCGAGGTGGACCACCGAGGTCTCGAGGAGCAGCGTGCCACCGCGCGGCATCGCGTCGCGGGCGTTGACGACCAGGTTCATGACGACCTGCTCGATGCGTCCGGGATCGATGAGCGCACGGCTCTCGCTGCCCTGCAGATCGAGGCGCACGTCGATGTCGTCGCCCATGAGCCGCTCGATCATGGTGCGCAGGCCGCCCACGACCCGCGCGAGGCTGACCAGCTGGGGCCGGAGCACCTGCTTGCGGGAGAACGAGAGCAGCTCGCTGGTGAGGCGGGCGGCGCTGCGCGACGCGTGCTGGATCGGCTCGATGCACTCGAGCACCGCCTCGTTGTCGGCCGCGGCCTCGCTCGCCAGGTAGGTGAAGCCCTCGATGACGGACAGCATGTTGTTGAAGTCGTGGGCGATGCCGCCAGCGAGGCGCCCGATGGCCTCGAGCTTCTGGCTGTGGAGCAGCTGGGCCTCGAGCTCGTGCTGGTCGGTGAGGTCCCGCCCGACCAGAGAGACGAAGCCGCCCTCGCGCAGGGCGTCCTCGTGGTGCTGCACGGTCACCAGCGCAGGCATCGTCTCGTCCGAGTCCGCGCGACGCAGGTCCAGCTCGCCGGTCCACAGCCCCTCTGCCTCGACCTCCGCCCAGGTCACCGTGCGGAAGCGATCCCGGCTGGCCGGCGCCACCAGGGCGAGGAGTGTGGTCGAGTCGAGCGGCTCCGGGGCACCCGAGTCCGCGATGAGGGCGCGAGCCGCAGCGTTCACGTACAAGAGCGAGCCGCTCGGTCGCGCGAGCGCCACCACGTCCGGCGTTGCCTCCAGCGCCGTGGCGAGCCGCTGGATCTCATGGGTCCGCAGAACCTGGGCGGTCACGTCGAGCATCGAGCCCACCGTGCGGCGCACCGCGCGCTCACCGAGGGCGTCCTCGTAGAAGTACGATCGACCCTTCATGTGGACCCAGCGGATGCTGCCGTCCGGATCGACGAGGCGGTGCGTCACATCGAAGATCCCGTCTCCACGGGGATCGTGGGCGTTCTGGACTGCGGTGGCCAGCGCCAGCTGGTCGTCCGGGTGCACGCGCTCCACGAAGCTCATCACCGTCAGCTCCTGATCGGGGGCGAAGTCCCACATGCGGCGGAGCCGATCGTCGGCGAAGATCACGTCGGTGTGGTGATCATGCTCGTAGATCCCGATCTCCCGGGTATCGAAGGCCTGCTCGTACCGGCGGTTGGCGACGGCCTCCTGGCTCGCCTGGCCGATGGTGCAGATGACGAGTGCATCGCCGTCCAGGGCCGCTGGCTGCGACCGCGCGAGGTGCAGGCGGGTCTTTGCGCCGCGGCACAGCATGGACCGGCGCGCCTCGCCCGGCTCCGCGGCCCAGCGCAGCAGCTCCTCGCGTTCCTCCCGGGTCAGCAGACGGGTGAGGTGCGCGCCGAACACCGTCCTGGCGGCCTCGTTCGACCACAACAGGCCGCCTCGCCCGATCCGCAGCACAGGGTCGGGATGTCGCTCCAGCAGGGGCAGGGTCCAAGGCACGGCGGCCCTCCGATCCCACGCATCCAAACACGGGCATCGTCCTCTGTATACTGACGCACGTCGAATCCGTGGGCCGGCCCGGTGCAGGCCTCGGACGCTGCATCCGACCTCATGGGAGGTGGCTCCCCCAAGACTCCCGGAGGATCCCTGTTGAGCGCCTCGCAGCACCGTGCCGACAACATGGACCGGCCCGTCCTCCTGGTCGACCCTGGCGGTCGGCTGCGCCACGCGAACGCACCGGCCTGCGCACTGTTCGGGGAGCACCTGGAGCCCGGTCGCCCGCTCGCCGATCTGCTCACCGGACTCGACCTCACCCGCGCCCCGATCTCGCCGGTGCAGGTGGAGCTGCGCGCCCCGGCCCCCCGCCAGCCAGCCCAGGCCTGGCTCTGTGCGACCGAGCTGGACGGGGAACCGGTGACCCTCGTGGAGCTCATCCTGAGCCTGCCCGGCCGCGGCGAGGCCGACGCCAACCGCTTCCTGCGCGAGCACGCCGATCGGATCACCCTCACCACCGAAGAGTCCGGAATCGGCCTGTTCGACCGGGAGATCCTCGAGAGTGACGCACCGCCTCCCTGGTGGTCGGTCAGCATGCGCCGCATGCTCGGCTACCCCCCCGACGTCGACGCCGACCCCCTCTGGTTCTTCGAGCGGGTCCACGAAGACGACAAGGAGCGCATGTCCGCGGCGATCGAGGCGGCGGAGCGCCCCGAGGGCACGGGTCGGGTGGAGGTCGAGGTGCGCTGGCGGCATCCTCGCGGCGAGATCCGCCACCTGCTGATCCGATCCAGCGCGTTCTACCGGGAGAACGGCAGCGCCCGCTCGGTGGGGATCGTGATGGACGTGACCGACCAGCGCTTGCTCGAGGTCCAGATCCGGCAGATGCAGAAGATGGAGGCGATCGGACGCCTCGCTGGCGGCGTGGCCCACGACTTCAACAACCTCCTGTCGGTGATCCTGACCGCGTGCGAGCTCACCCTGGCCGACCTGGGACCGGACCACCCGAACGTCGGCGATCTGCAGGACGCCGTGGTCGCCGCCGAGCGCGCCGCCAGCCTCACCGGCCAGCTCCTCGCGTTCGGGCGCAAGCAGATCCTCCAGCCTACCGTCCTGACCCTGGACGACGTCGTGCGCGAGGTGAAGCCCATCGTGGAGCGCCTCATCGAGGACACGATCTCCCTGCGGATCTTCCTGTCGCCCGATCCCCTGCCGGTGCTGGTCGATCGCACCCAGCTGACCCAGGTGCTGCTCAACCTGATCCTCAACGCCCGCGACGCCATCCACGGCGGGGGCACGATCATCGTCGAGACCCTGCCCACCTGGCTGGAGGGGGACGGCCCGGCCGAGCGCCTCGGCGTGGCCCCCGGCGCCTACGCCGTGCTCACCGTCTCCGACGACGGTGTCGGCATGGACGCCGACACCCGCCGCCAGATCTTCGAGCCGTTCTTCACCACCAAGCCCGAGCGCAGCGGCACGGGCCTCGGGCTGGCGACCGTGTACGGCATCGTCCGCCAGAGTGGCGGTGCAATCTGGGTCTACAGCGAGATCGGCATGGGCACGACCTTCAAGATCTACCTGCCCGCCGCAGACGCGCCCGTGCCCGAGCCCTCGCGGATCACCCCCGTGTTCGAGGAGGTGGTCGAGCTCTCCGGCCGGGTGCTGCTGGTCGAGGACGACCCGCTGGTCCGCGACATCGTGCGCCGGGTGCTGCTCCGCGCCGGACTCGAGGTGTACGACGCGCCCGATCCCGAGGCAGCGCTCGCCGTGCACGACGATCTGGACGAGCCGCTGGACCTGCTGCTCACCGACGTCCTGATGCCGGGCATGACCGGTCGCGACCTCGCCGACCTGCTCGTCGAGCGCCAGCCGGACCTGCCGGTGCTCTTCATGTCCGGCTACACCGAGCAGGCGATCGTGCACCACGGCGTCCTGCACGATGACGTCGAGTTCATGCCCAAGCCGGTCACCCCGGCGCGGCTCCTCGCGACTGTCTCCCGCCTGCTCGCCGAGCGCGCCGGGCGCGACTGAACCCGCTCAGCCCCGCACCACCAGGGTCTCCAGCGCCACCCCCAGCTCCCCGTCGAGGTCGAAGAGCGTGGCCTGGGCCAGGCCCGAGCCCGTGCGCTCCGGCGTCGAGCGCGCCTGGAGCGCCGTCCACTCTCCACGCGGAGGCCGGCGCAGGTGCACCGCGAGCTCCGCGTTGGGGAAGGTCACGCCGGGGGCGCTGACCGCGGGCGCCACCCCATTGAGCGCGTCGGTGACGGTCATGACCCGCGCCATCGGCAGCCAGGCCTCCCCCGCGACCAGGGGCACGACCGGGCGCAGCCACCCGGTCACCGGTCCCCGCGGCCAGGTGCCGGCCACGATCCGGGCGTCGACCGCACGATGAAACGCCACGTCGGCCGGGAAGAAGTCGAAGGTGCTCGCCGGGACCGACTCGGGGGGCGCAGGCGGCTCCCGAGGCGGCGTGTGCGGCGGGGGCAGGTCCAGGTCGACCCGCCGGACCCGCAGCCCG
>CALATR010000989.1 GCA_937891875.1 uncultured Pseudomonadota bacterium
ATTTGCCGGCAGCGCCTCACCCTTTTCACGGCGTCGCCGTAGGACTGGAGACTGGAGACTGGAGACTGGAGACCGAGCCTCCACTCCCCGGCCCGAAGCGACGCGACTCCCGCCGAGACTGGAGACCGAGCCTCCACTCCCCTGCCCGAAGCCACGCGACGCCCCGCAAGACGACCACGGCCCGCCGATCAGTCCGGCAGCCCGAGGCTGACCAGGCTGAACGCGTAGCACATCTCCTCGTCCGTCCTCTCGCCGAAGCGGACCTCCGTCGGCACGTCGACCAGCTGGTCCGGGTTCTCCGCCGAGTTGTCCCAGGTGCAGCTGAAGTTGATCTTCGAGCCGCGGGGCACGCCGAGGGGCTCCTTGAGGACGTAGGAGAGCTGGTTGTCGAAGTCGTAGTCGCCCTCGACCACGCAGGTGTCCTCGCCACCCTCCGGCGGAGTGACCGACAGGGCGTAGCGCTTGCCCAGCACGTGCATGTGCGGGAAGACCGCGTGCACCGTCGCCGAGACCGGCAGCTCGATCGGGCCCTCGCCGCGCTCGACGCCGTCGTAGGTGTAGTCGCCGTCGCCCGCCGGGATGCGGAAGCGGTAGTAGCCGAGCGGCACCATGAGCATCTCGGTGGCGACGCCGGGGGAGGTGCGCAGGGACCAGCCGGTGCGGTCGGTGAGGCCGTCGACCTCGGGACCCTTGCGGAACAGGTGGGTCTGCACGATGAGCTTCTGGTTCGGCATGACCTTGATGCCGCGCCCGTCGTCGAAGCGGACCGGCTGCATGCCCGGCGCCCAGCCGGCGATCATGCCGCTGATGTCGCCGATGCCGTTGCCGTCGATGCAGTCCACACCGACCGCAGGGTCGTAGTCGCTCGGGATGTTGGACTCGTCGGTGACCAGGAGCAGGACGTGGTGCACCAGCTGGGGCTCGTCGACGATGGGGTAGAAGCCGGTGACGTAGAAGGGCTCGTCCCGGCCGTGATCGAGGACGAAGCACCGGTATTCGTTGCCCGGGTTCTGCGGGTCCTCGAATCTGGGCTGGTAGGGCTCGGGGGGCTGGAGCACGAGATCGGCGTCTTCGAGGGTGTCGGCGGGCAGGTCCAGCTCGGGCGCGAGCTCCGGGTCGCCCTCGGGCATCTCCAGCTCGACCCAGCGGCGGAACACGTCCTTCTTGGCCTCGGGCAGGTTGAGGTGCTCGCTGCCGAGGTAGTCGCGGCACTCCGGATCGGAGGTGGCCGGAGGCATGGAGCCTTCGTCGATGCGGGCCTCGATGCGGCCGGAGAACGTGCGCACGTTGTCCAGGTCCGTGAAGTCGCCTATTCCCAGGCCATCTGGAGCGTGGCAGCGGGTGCAGTGCTCCTGCATGATGGGGCTGACGTCCTTGTGCCAGCTGACCTCGGGCTCCGGGGTACCGCAGCCGGCCGCCAGGGCGAGAGCCGCGACGCCGCCGAGCTTCCAGGTTCCACCAGACCGAGTGAGCATGCGCTTCATCCAGACCCTCCGCACCGTGCTGTCCCGGTCTAGCCCAGCGGCCGGGCTGTGGCTTGTTGTCGCAGGGTCGAGCGCCTGTTCCGCCCACGGGGACCTCGTGGACATGGAGGCCTTCGAGCTGGTGCCGCCGTCCGAGGATCCCGTGCCAGACAGGCCCGACGACGCCACCGCCTGCCCGCGCCGGGCCGCCGCCGTGGAGGCGGGGGCGCTGGAGCTGGACAGCACCGCCTGCGACTGGATCACCGTGCGCGCTCCTTCGCTGCTGAAGGTCCGCAAGGGACAAGAGGTCGAGCTCTTCTTCTTCCACGCCCCCCTCGCAGCCGAAGAACCTGCGGAAGCGGTCATGGAGATCCGGATCGGAGACGAGGTATGGTGGCGTCAGGTTGCGCAGATCCCGGCGAGCGATGCCTTCTATGAGGAGACGCTCGAAGCGCCTGCGGCCGTCGAGGAAGGAGACGCGATCGTGCTGCACGTCCACAACCACGGGTCGAACACCTACACGCTGGGGCACCTGCGGGTCCCGTGAACGACGCCCTGCTCGAGGTCGCCGAGCTGCTCCGGGATCGCCTGGACAGCAGCGGCGTGCGTCGGGTCGCGACCCGCCTGCTCGGGCTGCGCCTGGTGGCGGGCAGGGACAGTGTGCCCGACTGGGACACGATCATCGACGGGGGGCTGCCCGCG
>CALATR010000990.1 GCA_937891875.1 uncultured Pseudomonadota bacterium
CTCGGTGCCCGGCCCCGCGCCTTCCTCGCCACGCTGCCCCTGCTGGCCAGCCTGACGATCCTGACGTGCGCGGTGCTCCTGGGGGCATTCAACCCGGCCGAGCGCGCGCTGGCGCCGTGGCTCTCCGCCCTGTGGCCCGCCGCCGAGCTGAGTCCTGACGTGGTGCTGGTCGAGCTCGACGCCGCCACCCTCGACGAGCTCGGCGCCCCGCCGTGGTCGCCGGTCGCCTGGGAGCGCATCGGCGAGGCCCTGGCGAAGGGTGGGTTGGCGGACGGCCTGGTCGTCGATCCGGCTTCGAGGCTGATCCTCGATGATCCGGGCGCAGGCGAGGTCCCTGCGGACGGCGCCGCCACGCTGCGGGTGATCGGCTCGGCCGACGTCCCCGCGCCGCTCGTGCCCGCCGGCTTCGACCTCCCCCTGCCCACCCAGCGCGGCGTGCTCACCGGCATCGGCGCCGCCGCCTCGAGCCCGGGCTGGTGCACCCTCGCGCGCTGCCCGACCGGCCCGCCCTCCCACCAGCCGCTCGCCGCCTCCGAGCTCGACCAGCTGCCCCGCCTCTCCCTGGCCGATCTCCTCGCCGGGCGGGTGCGCACGGTCATCGGCCCCGACGCCGTCGTGCTGGTCGGCCTCACTGCGCCCGACTGGGCCGCCACCGTGCCGGTCGGCTCCGACGGCCGCGTGGTCGCTCGCGCCGAGGCCACCGCGCTTGCGCTCGCGACCCTGCGGGAGCGCAGCCCGCGACCCCACGCCACCCTCGCGGTCGTCTTGCCCCTCGTTGCCCTGCTGGTCCTGCTCGGCGCCCTGGTCGCCCACCTCGAGCCCCTGGTGCCCGGGGAGGCATGGATCGCCATCCTGCCCGCCGGGGTGGTGGTCGTCGTGGTGGCGCTCGCCGGGCTCGGCCTGGTGCAGGTGCCCCTGACCCCGCTCGTGGCGGCTGCCCTGCTGGGTCCGTTGTCCGAGACCCTGCGCCTGCGCGCCCGCACCGCCCGCTTCCTCGAGCGCCTGGCCCAGCGCCTCGCTCGCACCGAGATCGGCGTGCCCCGCGCCCCAGAGCCCACCCCCGAGGGGGTGCTCCAGCAGCTGGCGTCGCTCACCTGGAACCACCTGCCGACCGACCGCATGCTCTACCTGCACCGGGTGGGCGGGCACGGGCGCGTGGTGGGCGGCTTCGGCCTGACCGCGGCCGAGCTGGACCTGCCCGAGCGTGCCGCGGAGCTCGACCGCCTGGCCCGCATCCCTCGCGCCGACATCGCCCGCGACCGGACCCTCGCCGTCACTGTCGTGGCTGTGCCCACCCACGGCGAGCAGACCCTGGGCTGGTGGGTCGTCGCCTGGGATGCCGCCGAGGTCGCACCCAGCACCGCGCGCCTCGCCGATCTGGCGCGCTGGGTGGGGCTCGAGATCGCCGCGCGTCCCGTGACCGACACCTTCACCCGCCTCCTGCACACCGATCTGCAGCTGGACGCGATCGAGGCCGCCCTGCACCGCAGCGAACAGGCGCGCCACCGCCAGCGCACCCTGCTGCAGACGGCGGAGCTGCCGCTGGCCTTCGTCGACCGCTCCGGCACCCTGGTCTACCAGAACCAGGCGTTCGACGACCACTTCCGCGGAGAGGCCTCACCGCGCTCCCTCCGCGAGCTGCTGTTCCGGGCGACCGGACCGGAGGGCCTCTCCACCCGGATGCGCGGGCTCTTCGGCGAGGGGCGGGCGCTGCGCGTGCCGTGGCCCGACCGCGGTGTCGACATCTGTGCCGCAGCCTCGGCGGACGAGGCCCGTTCTGGCGTGCTGGTCTGGTTGGAGGGCACGGCGGCGCGCTCCGACGAGGGGTCCGCCGCGGCCAAGTGACGGAGGCGGAGTCGCTCGATCTTGGGCGAACTACCGTTCGGAGATCCGCGCAGTGACGTGACCGACGGCCACAAAGGGGGTATCGTGCGCGCCAGCCCGCTCCCCGCTCGCGCGCGGATCGGGGCGAATGCCGTCCCGTATCCAGATCGTCTGCCCCGCTCCGAGGTTGTCCGCCCGCATGATCGAGAGCTTCGCCATCCACACGGCTGTGCTCGTGGGGCTCGTCGTGACCTGGCTGTGGACGGAGCGGCTCGGCGGCGTGTTCGCAGGATTCGCGGTGCCCGGGTACCTCGGCGCCATCGCCCTGGTCGCGCCGGCGTCCGCCGCCACGCTGATCATCGAGGCGATCCTCACCTACGGCGTGGTCTGGCTGCTCGGCGAGGCGGCGCCGCGGCTGGGCGTGTGGGCGCGGGTCTTCGGTCGCGAGCGCTTCCTGCTCTTCGTCGCCGCCAGCGTGCCGGTGCGCCTGCTGGTCGAGGGACTCGCCGCGGGCGGCCTGCAGACGGTGCTCGGTCCCTGGCTGCCCGATGGGGCAGGGGACGGCTTCTTCAGCGTCGGCCTCGTGCTGGTGCCCCTGCTCGCCAACACGTTCTGGAAGCCCGGCATGGTGCGCGGCCTGCTCCAGGTGACCGCCACGACGGTGATGACGGTCGCCCTGCTCACCGTCGTCGTGATGCCGCTGCTCGGGCTGTCGTTCTCGAGCTTCTTCCTGTCCTTCGAGGACATCGCGCTCGCGTTCCTCTCCGTGCCCAAGGTCTACGTGATCCTGCTGTGCACGGCGCTCGTCGCCACCTGGACCGCCGAGCGGTACGGCTTCAACGCGGGCGGCCTGCTGGTGCCGGCGCTCCTGGGCCTGCTGGTCCTCGAGCCCACCAAGCTGCTGACGACGATCGTCGAGATCATCGTGCTGACCGCGCTCTACCGGGTGGTGACCAGCCTGCCGGGCCTGCGCCGCCTCGAGCTGTCCGGCAGTCGGCGACTGGTTGCGATGTACCTGATGGCCTGGGTGCTCAAGCTCTCGTTCGCCTGGCTGGGGCAGCAGTTCGAGATCCCGGTCGCCACCTGGAATCTCTACGGCTTCGGCTACCTGCTCTCGTCCCTGGTCGCGGTGCGCTGCCTCGACCTGCGCCCGATGGGGCGGGTGCTCTTCCCGCTGGGGCTGAACATCGGCGCGGGGGCGGGGGTCGGCCTGTTCGTCAGCGTCGCGCTCGGCTGGGTGCTGCCTCCGCCCGAGGAGGAGGCCGATCCGGGGGAGGAGCAGGGTCCGGCGCCGCTCGCGCGCTCGGTGCTGCTCGCCTCGGGGGAGGTCCGCGAGGATCCCGCCGCTGCCGGCGGTCTGGCCGCGGTGCTCCGGGGCCTGCCGGTCGCCATCGTCGATCCGACCGCGACGCCGGCCCGCTCGGTCATCTCCGAGCCCGTGCTCGACGGCACAGGTCGCGACTGCCTGCACCTGCGCTCCCGCGAGGCGGCCGAGCCGGGGACCCAGGCCTGGTGGTGCGGCGGCGAGGGGCCGCTCCTGGTCGTGCTGGCTGCCCGAACCGACCCCGACGCGGCCTGGATCGGGGCCTGGCTCGCCCACACCGGCACCGCTCCTGGGGTCGTGCTCTCCCACGTCGACGGCGGCCGGGCGCCCGCGCGTGCCCGCCGGGTGCTCCAGGCCCTGCACAGCCGCATCCCCGAGCGTCCGCTGCTGGTGGTGGACACCGCGTCGAGCCCAGGTTCGACGCGGATCCTCGCCCGCGGTCCCACCGGGCCGGCCCTGCGGCTGCCCGGTCGCCTCGAGTCGGTCCCGCTCGCCTTCGAGGACGGCGCCGGGCTGCCCTACTGGGAGGACCTCGACCCCGGTGATGGGGTGCTCCACCTCGACGTCGCCGAGGTCGAGACCCTGCTGCCCGCCGCCCCCGAGGCCCAGCCCGACTTCTACGCCTCCTCCTTCCGCAACGCGAGCGACGTGGACCCGCGGGCGCGCTGGGTCGCCACCCTCGGTGTGCAGCGGGCGCTGGGGGCGGACCCGGGTGCTCCCACGCCGCCGGGCCTGGCCTGGTCGGCGTCCATGCTCGGCCTGCAGGCGCGCACCGCAGCCGAGCCCACGCCGGGCTGGCTGGTCCAGGAGGATCCGCAGCACCGGGGCTTTGGAGCCATCTTCCTGCGGCCGGGCGCCCGGGGAGAGCAGGTGGTGGTCGCGCCGCGCGCGGCGGACGAAGACGGGGCGGCGCGGGTCGCGGTGGAGCTGCTGCGCGATCTGGACGCCACCTCCGCCTGGTGGGCGCGGCGGGGCTCCCGCGGACTCGAGCCCTC
>CALATR010000991.1 GCA_937891875.1 uncultured Pseudomonadota bacterium
ACCGTGAGGTCACAGGGGAGGGACGCCTCGATCGCGTCGACGAAGTCAGGCTGGCTGGAGGTGCGCCTCGCTGCGTCACAGACGGACTCGCTGGGGGCGATCGCATTGGCGTTGACGTCGAAGAGGAAGCCGAGCCAGCCGAGCAGCTTCTCCCGGGTCTGCTCCGGAGGCTCGTCGGCGGAGCTGGCCATGGCGTGGAAGAACTGCAGCCCGCCGTGGTGGCTCTCGCAGGTGAGCGAGGTCTTGCCGCGGGCCATGCGTCCGGGGCAGCGCACGATGGTCAGCCCCAGCCCGATCACGTGCTTTCGCTCGGGGTTGTCAGGCCAGCGCACCTGTCGGGCGATGTCGCTGGTCCGCTGTCCGACGTCCCGGCGCAGCCGCCTGCGCTCCTGGCGCCAGCGCGCTCGCAGGTCGGTCAGCGCGCTCTCGCAGGACACGTCCCCCGGGTCCGCGTCGCCCGCCTCGTGGGCACAGTCCGCGGCGAGCATCGTGATCGCCTCGTGCACCGGGGCGGTGAACGCGGTGTCGAGCTCGTAGGCGTGGGCCGGCGCGGTCAGCGCGAGTGCCAGCAGGCCGGCCGCTCTCACGGGACCGTCGTGCCCGGCATGGTCTGGCACACGAAGGCGTCGACCCCGTGCGCGCGGGCGACCTCGACCAGGGACTCCGGCTCGGCGGTCAGCGCGATCACGACCCCGCCGCCGCCCGCCCCGGCCAGCTTGGCGCCCCAGGCCCCGTGGTCGAGCGCCAGCTGCACCAGACCGTCCAGCATCGGGTTGGACACGCCGATCTGCTGCAGCAGGGCGTGGTTCTCGGTCAGCAGCGGGCCCACCGCCGCGGGGTCGGGCAGGGCGGCCTCCACCCGCAGCACCAGCTCGCCGATCGCGTCCAGCACGGGGTCGATCCCGGGACGCCGCGCGCGCACTCCCGCGACCAGCTGGGCGGTGTCCCCGGCCTCCCCCGAGTCCAGCACGACGATGGCCTGATCCGGGCAGGGCAGGTCGACGAAGATCGGCGGAGGACCTTTGAGATAGCGCAGCATGCCCCCGCGGCAGGCGACCGCTTGATCGAGGCCGGACGGGGTGCCGTGAAAGGCGCGCTCGGCGGCGAACGCGCGCTCCCACACAGTCTGCAGGTCCAGGGTCTCCCCGGCGGCGGCGGCCTGGGCACGGACGAGGCCCACCGCGATGGCGGCCGAGCTGCCCATGCCTCGGCCGATGGGCAGGTCGCTCTTGACGCTGACCTCCCAGCCGGTGGGCTCGAGCGCCGCCTTCAGCGCCTCGGTGAGGCGCACGTCGCACAGGGTCTCGGCGCAGGTGCGGGTCGGGCCGTCGATGCGGCGCAGGCTCACCTCGGCACCCCGGTCGACAGCGACGGCGAGGGCGGGGTGACCGTAGACCACGGCGTGCTCCCCGGAGAGGATCAGCTTGCCGTGACCCCTCCCGGTGAACGTCGTCACGACGCGTCCCGCAGCCGGTCCAGGATCTGCTTCGCGGTGTCCACGCTGAAGCTGCGCGCCTCCACCAGCTCGGCGGTGACCCGGGGGATCTCGTCGCCGACGGCCCCGGCGGTGGCGGCCACCGTGCGGGCGTGCATGCGCATGTGCCCCGCCTGGATGCCCTCCGAGGCCAGGGCGCGCAGGGCGCCGAGGTTCTGGGCGAGCCCGACCGCGGCCATGATCCCGGCGAGGTCACGGGCGCCGCGCACGCCCAGCAGGCGCAGGTTGGCCTGGACCGTGGGGTGCACCTTGATCGGCCCACCCACCGTGCCGACCTGCAGCGGCACCTCGATGCTGCCGTGCAGGTGGTCGTCCTTGAACTCCCAGCGGGTCATCGGGCGGTACTGGCCGTCCCGGCAGCAGAAGGCGTGGGCGCCCGCCTCGATGGCGCGCCAGTCGTTGCCGGTGGCGATGGCGACCGCGTCGATGCCGTTCATGACGCCCTTGTTGTGGGTCGCGGCCCGATAGGGGTCGGCCCAGGCGAAGCGCCAGGCGGCGGCGATCCGCTCGGCGAGGTCGGCGCCGGAGAGGTCGTGGAAGGTGAGGGTGTCGACGTGCAGGGCGCAGCTGGCGCGGGCGAGGCGCCGATCGGCGAGGTTGGAGAGGATCCGCAGTCCGACGGTCTCTCCGGTGATCGCCTCCACGTGCGGGGCCAGGTGCTCGCACAGGGTGTTGATCATGTTGGCGCCCATGGCGTCGGCGCAGTCGAGGTAGACGTGCAGCACGACCATGTGCTCGACCGGGTGGCCGGGCTCGTCGTAGTCCAGCACGCGCACGTCGAGCCCGCGCAGGCCTCCGCCGTACTCGGCCAGCCGCGGGTGCACCTGCTCGGCGATGGCGGTGAGGCGGGGCAGGGCGGCCTTCAGCGCGGTCGCCGTACCCAGGGGGTCGGTCACGTCCATGAGCTGGACCTGGCCGATCATCACGCCGGGGTCGGTGTCGACCGTGAAGCCGCCGCTGCGGCGCACCACCCGGGCCATGTTCGAGACCGCGGCCACCACGGACGGCTCCTCGACGGCCATCGGAACCAGGCGATCTTCGCCGTTGATCAAGAAGTTGCACCCGACGGCGTTGGGCAGGGCGAACGTGCCGACGACGTTCTCGACCATGACGTCGGCGCTCTGCAGGGACAGGCCGCCGCTGCGCAGGGTGGCGAGGTCCGCCTCGGTCAGATCGCTGGCGTCGGCGAGCGCGCGCAGGCGCTTGTCCGGGGCCAGTCGATAGAAGCCGGGGATGCGCGACGAGGCCATGTCCTCTCCGTGGCCCGCTGTGTAGTCCCCCCAGCGCGCCCGGCCAAGGCAGCACGATGACGCAGCGACGCGGGCTACGGGATCAGCGGGCGATCGCCGGGGAGCCGGCGAGGCTCAGCTCTTGACCAGCGCACCCTCGTAGAAGGCGTCCAGCACGTCCATGTAGTGCTTCTCGACGACTGCGCGCTTCACCTTGAGCGAGGGCGTGAGGAAGCCGTTCTCCACCGACCAGTCCTCGCTGCACAGGTGGATCTTCTTCACGGTCTCGTAGGAGGGCAGCTCCTGGTTGACCGCGTCGATGTCGGCCTGGACCAGCGCCTTGACCTCCGGGTTGGCGGCCAGATCGGCGAGATCGCTGAAGGCGACGGCGTTCTCCCGCGCCCACTTCTCGACCTCTTCCTGGTTCAAGGTCACCAGCGCCACGCAGAAGTTGCGCTTGTCGCCGTGCATGAGCACCTGGCTGACCCAGCGGCTGCGCGCCTTGAGCTTGTTCTGGAAGTGGGCCGGGCCGATGTTCTTGCCGCCGGCGGTGATGATGAGGTCCTTCTTGCGGCCCGTGATCTTGAGGTGGCCCGAGGGCAGCAGGGAGCCCAGGTCACCGGTGTGCAGCCAGCCGTCGTCGTCGATGGTCTCGGCGGTCTTGTCGGGCAGGTTGTAGTAGCCCCGCATGACCGTGCGTCCGCGGATCAGCACCTCGCCGTCGTCGGCGATGCCGATCTCGACGCCGGGGATGGCCCGGCCGACCGTGCCGAAGATGTAGTCGTCGGGCATGTTGATGGTCGACGCTGCGGTCGACTCGGTCATGCCGTAGCCCTCGAGGATGAGGATCCCGCAGGCGTGGAAGAACTCGGCGATCTCCGCCGACAATGGCGCGCCACCCGAGATGAGGAAGCGCAGCCGTCCGCCGAAGACCGCCTTCACCTTGCCGAACACGAGCTTCTCGGCGATCTGGTACTGCAGCTTCAGCAGGCCCTTGGGCTCCTTGCGCTGCTGGCGAAGCTGGCTCACCTGGCGACCGACGCCGACGGACCACTGGAAGATCCGCCACTTCATGCCGCCGGCCTCGCGGGCATTGCTGACGATCTTGTTGTAGGCCTTCTCGAAGACCCGGGGCACCGCGCCCATCCAGGTCGGCTTCACCTCGCCGAGGTTGGCGATCAGGTGGTCGATGCTGCCGTCGATGGCGGTGGGCACGCCGATGCGGATGAAGACGATCTGCATGATCTTGGCGAAGACGTGGGCCAGCGGAAGGAAGAGGAACTGCTGGTCGGCGGGGGTGATGATGCCCTGCTTGTCGACGGCCTCGGTCTCGACGACCCAGCACTCGTGGGTCAGCATGACGCCCTTGGGCTTGCCGGTGGTGCCCGAGGTGTAGATCAGGGTCGCCAGGCGGTCGGGGGTGATGGCGTTGGCCACGTCTTCGAGGGCCTTCGGGTGGGCCTCGTTGTGGGCCTGCCCCGCGGCCTCCAGCTGGGCGAGGGTCTGGATGAACCCGTCGTCGGTCGGCTCGCCGTCGAAGACGATGATGTGCTTCAGGTTGGGGAACTGGTCGCGCACCTCGATGATCTTCGCGGCCTGCTGGGCGTCGTCGCAGAAGATGGCGACCGCCCCGCAGTCATCGAGGATGTAGGCGCACTCTTCGGGGGTGTTGCTCGGGTAGACCGTGGTCGTCGCGCCGCCCGCGCAGAGGATGCCGATGTCGGCGAGGACCCAGGACACGGACGTGCCGCCGAGGATGGCGACCCGTTGCTCGGCCTGCAGACCCAGGGACAGCAGGCCGCCCGCGATGGTGCGCACCCGGGCGTCCGCCTCCGCCCAGGTCATCTTCTTCCACGCCCCGTCGACCTTGAAGCTCATGGCCTCCGTGTCGGGGGTGGAGCGCACCCGCTGGCGCCACATCTCGGTGACGGAGGAAAACGACGTGGCCGCGGCGGGCGAGCTGGCGGCGGCGGCCTTGGGCGGCGGGTCCTGGACGACGGACATGCTGGCGCTCCTCGGTGGGGTTCCTGCAAGGCGCCAGTCTAGACGATCGTGGGCCGCAGCCTCACTTTCCGCGGAACTTGGGGTCCAGCGCGTCGCGAAGGCCGTCGCCCAGCAGGTTGAAGGAGAGCACGGTCCAGACGATGAGCAGGCCCGGGAAGGTCGCGACCCACGGGGAGTTCAGCAGGACCTCCTTGCCGTCGGACACGATGCTGCCCCAGGTGGGCGTGGGCTGGGCGATGCCGATGCCGAGGAAGGACAGGCCGGCCTCGAGCAGGATGGTGCTGCCCACCGCGAGCGAGGCGTAGACGATGACCGGCGCGAGCGCGTTGGGCACCAGGTGACGCACCATGATCCGCAGCGGGGACAGGCCCAGGGCGCGGGCGGCCTGGATGAAGTCCTGGCGTGCGAGCGAGAGCACCTGGCCGCGCACGATGCGGGAGACGCCCATCCAGCCGGTCAGGCCGAGGGTGGCGACGATGAGGAAGACCTTGCCCGAGCCGGTGAGGTCCTGGCTGCCGAAGATGCCGAGGATGGCGAGGAGCAGGACCAGCCGTGGCACCGAGAGCATCAGGTCGATGAACCAGGTGATCGCCCGGTCGAGCCAGCCTCCGAAGAGGCCGGCGGCAGCGCCCAGGGCGGTGCCGATGCTGCCGGCGATGAGGATGGTGACGAAGCCGATGGAGAGCGAGATCCGCGCGCCGTACAGGATGCGGCTCCACAGGTCCCGGCCGATGGCGTCGGTGCCGAGCAGGGAGAAGACGGGCACGCCGGTGTCGGGGTGGGTGTGCCAGCCGGGGGCGGCCAGGGTGATGTTGATGGCCGTCGGGCTGGTGGGGTCGAAGGGAGTGACCCAGGGCGTCACGAAGGCGATGCTGATCATCATCAGGGCGCCGACGAGGCCGATCATGCCGTTGCGGCTCTTCTTCATCGTGCGCAGGAAGACCTGGCCGTTGGAGTTGAGCTGGTCTTCGTTGAGCTGTCGCGGAAACGCACGGAGGTACGCCATGATCCAGAGCACGGCGATCATGGCGATGACGTAGAGCACGGACAGCAGACCGTGCAGATCCAGGCGACCCAGCGTCTCGTGCAGGCCGGTGGCGGTGAGCACGACGTCCAGGCCGAACGTGGCGGCGAGGTGCTGCACGGTGAAGGCGAGCTGGAAGCCGATCTCGGGGAACAGCACGCTGCCGATGCGGGGCAGGCCCGTGACCAGGGTCCAGACCAGGACCGCGACGTGGGTGAGCATGCCCACGCCGATGATGAGGTCACCGTGGTCACCGTGGCGCTTGAACCAGTTGCGGGAGGCGTCTTCTGCCTCGAGGACGCGCTGCCGGGCCGCGGCGTCGCGCTGCTTGCCGACCTGCAGCTGCACGAGGCGCAGGCGCAGGCCGTAGAACCAGGTGCCGAGCCAGGGGATCAGGTGACCGAGGCCGGGCACGACCAGGCCGGGCAGGGCCAGCGGCGTGGGATTGCGAGTGTGATCCTTGATGATCGCGGTCAACGGGCCCTCAGTCGTACTTGATGCGCGGATCGACCACCGCGTAGGCCAGGTCGGCGAGCAGGTTGCCCAGCACGACCAGCAGCGCAAAGACGAGGAAGGACGCCACGATCACCGGCGTGTCCTGCTTGGTGATGGCGTCGACGATCAGCCGGCCCATGCCGGGCCAGGAGAAGATGTACTCGGTGAGCACGGCGCCGCTGAAGAGGAACTGTACGGTGGTGGCGTTGGTGAGGCCGCCGACATTGCGGGGTGCAGGAGCGGAATCCAGAGAATGCGAAAGAATGCTTGAGCGATGAGCTCGCGCGGAATCGCACCAAAAAGAACCTTTCTCC
>CALATR010000992.1 GCA_937891875.1 uncultured Pseudomonadota bacterium
CCCCGCCGATGGTGCGCGATGCCTTCCTGGGCGTGCACGCCGTCATCTGGGCCACCCCTGCCGCCCAGCCCTTCGGCGCCCGGGAGCGCGCGGCGGTCGCCCGCATCCTGGAGGCGACCGGGGTGCGCCGCGGCATGGTGCTGGTGGTCGACACCCACGTGCTGGAGCGCATGAGCGACGACCCCGCCGCCGAGCTGGAGAGCGTCGTCGAGCGCGTGCGGGCGGAGGCCCCCGAGGGCTTCGCCGTCACGTCGGACGCCGCCGACCACGCGGCCGAGATCGGCGCCTTCCTGGACGCGGTGCGCACCGACCTGGACGCCCTGTCCGCCGCGCGCCACCGGGCGGTCGCCGCGCTGCTGCTGGGAGACGCGCGCCAGGGCCTGGCCGACCTCGTCACCCGCGAGATCGAGGCCACCTCCAGGCACGAGGCGGCGGTCGCGAGCGAGGACGAGGCGCTGATCCGCGCCCGCAAGGCCGGCGAGCGCGCCGCGGCCCACACCCTGGGGGTGCTCCGGCGGAGAACCGAGGAGCTTCGCCTGGATCTGCGCGCCTTCCTCCGCGACCTGGAGGCGGACGTGGGACCCCAGGTGGAGGGCACCCCCGACGTCGAGGCCGCCCGCCGGGCGCTGCCCCACTGGCTCGAGCACGTGGTGCAGGGCTGGCTGCGGGATCGCCTGGGCGCCTGGCGGGCGTCGGTGCGCGACGACCTGCGCCACGTCACCCTCGCCGACGAGGCCCTCGCCCACGCGGAGCTCCTGCTGCCGGCCCTGCACCCCGCCCCGGTGCCGTCGAAGGGCCGCTGGCGACGTGCGCTCGGACTGTCCGCCGGCATCGGCGGCGCCGCACTCCTGGCCGGCTTTCAGCTGTGGATCCCTGCACTCATCGTGGCTGGCGGCGGCGTCGCGTGGTCGGTGTTCGATCGGGACAGCGACAACGCCCGCCGGGACCAGCTCATCGATCGGGGTCGCGAGGCGGTCCGCCTGCTCGGACTCGACGCCGACAAGGTGCTGGGCGAGCAGCTGCAGCGCTTCGAGGACCAGCTCAACACGCTGGGCTCCGCGCGAGCCGCCCGCCTCGAGACCGAGCGCGCCACCGCCCGCGCCCAGCTGGACGCCCGTCTCCGGGTCCACCGCGCCCGCCTGGACGACGCCCGGCACGCGCTGGAGCGCTTCGAGGAGCAGGTCGGCGAGCTGGGGCTCGGCGGGTGAGGGAGTGCCGGGGGGAGCTACCCGCCCAACGCGCGCGTGCAGGCCAGGCACATCGGGCCCTCGGGCCGGACCTCCAGGCGCTTGTCTCCGATGGGCTCGCCGCAGCGGGTGCACTCGCCGTAGGCGCCGTCGTCGACGCGCCGAAGCGCGGCATCGATCGCTCGAATTCGTGCTTCATTCCTTCGTTTTTCCGCCAGCGCCATCTGCTGTTGCTGCAGCGCGTCGACCCGCGAGACGCGGCCCTGGGCGCTGGACAGCTCGACGGTGTCGGTGCGGGCGTCGGAGAGCGCCGCGACCAGATCCTCGCGCAGGGCGCGGAGCTGGGTCTCGAACGCGGCGATCTGCTCTTCGGTGAGGTCTTCCATCGACGGAGTGTAGCCCGGGATTCAGGGCTGGCGAGGCAGCGGGCCCTGCTGCTCCTGCAGGATGATCCGGGTCTGTACGCCCGGCACCGGATCGCTCAGGACGCCGACCCACCGCACCACGGTGTTGAACGGCGGATCGCCAACGACGCTGACGAGGACGTCGGGGTACGCGCCGTACGCGCCGCCCGCGGGCACGCACGCCTGCACCGCGGCCAGCGAATCGACCAGGCAGGGCGCCTGACCCGGCACCGTGAGCCGGATCCGGCCGTCCTCGATCCGTGCCGTCCACGCGGCTCCCGAGCCGGCGTTCTGGCTGTGCACGCTGACGGTGGGCACGGCGCGCAGGAGGTCGCCGTCCGCACACGCCAGCCCGATGGTGCCGGGCACCGCCCCCGCCCGGTGGATCAGCGGGACGACCTCGGACCAGGTCCGGTTCGGGGCGGCGGCGACGAGGACCGCGTCCTGGCGCGGCGGCTGTTCGGCGATGGGCCGGTCTTCATGGGGCTCGTCATCGACCATGCGCGGTCTGGCGATGGTGAGCTGGTCTATGGCGGAGTTGGCGGCGTGGGTGTCCTTGCGGATGCTGCGGTTGACCCAGAAGTCGTCCCGCCGCACCAGGAAGGCCTGTGCGGACACCGTCTCCCGGTGGGGGACCCGACTCTCTCCGCACGCCGGAAGCGGAGCTCCAAGCTGACGTTCCAGTGCATGCAGGCGTGTCTGGGCGAGGCTCGCGTCCCAGGTGCGCTGGACCATCGCGTGCCCCTGGGCGCCGAGGAGCGCGCTGGGCGCGAGGCACAGGGCGATAGCGAGGGTCCAGGCCCACAGGTGCGGATGTCGCCCTCCGGGCCACGCGGTCAGCACCAGCGCCAGGACCAGGAACCCGAGGCCGGCCGCAGCGGCGCCGAGCGGGCTGTACGACACGAGGCCAATCGACCAGGCCGCTGCGGGCAGGCCCAGGAGGGCCGGGAGGATCCGGGACTCGGGTGCGCGGAGGCCGGTGAAGAACGCCAGCGGCATGGCGATCGCGAGCATCGCGCCCACGGCGAGGTGTGCCCCGTAGTTCAGGTGCCCCTCGGTCGACCACAGCAGGAGCATGGCCGAGCCCACGACGGTGAGCGCGGCGAAGATCGCCGCTGGGACGAAGTGCAGCTGGCGCGGGTCCTGGTCCTTGTCCCGGGGCTGGCGGATCACGGCGTTGAGGAAGGTCGCCCACAGACCCTGGACGGTGAGCCCGAGGGCCAGCATCTCCGCGGGGACCATCGTGGTTGGGGCCATGGTCCGGTACTGCTGGTCCGGGAGCACCGGCTCGGCGAGCATCGGGTTGATGACGGTACCGGACAGCAGCACGAGGGCGAAGACGTGCGGGATCACCGCGGAGATCGCCATGCCCACCAGCTCGAGCACCGGCCAGGTTCGGACGCCGATCGCCCGAAAGAAAGCCGTGATCGCCGGCAACACCAGCCCTGGTGCCAGCCACACCAGGCAGGCCAGGATGATGATGACGGCCTCGACAGCTCCCAGCGTGCGCCCCCCGCCGTCATTCTCGTCACAAGCGACCTTCCCGCCAACCCCCCGAGCGTTACCGAGCACTCGCCATGAGCCCAGCTGACGACACCTCCGCCCTGCACCGCTTCGCCCTGCGCCGGCAGGACGCAGCCGATCGCCTCGACACCCTCGCCGACGTCGCCGCGGGCGTGCAGGCCGAGCCCGCCCTGGTCGGCCACCTGCGCCAGGCCGCCGCCCGCGCCCGCGCCGGACGCTTCGTGGTGCTGCTGATCGGCAACTTCTCGTCGGGCAAGTCCACCCTGCTGAACGCGCTCCTGGGTCAGCCGGTCCTGCCGGTGAAGGTCAACCCCTGCACCGCCATCCTGACCGAGCTGGTCCACGGCGAAGAACCCTCGGTCGAAGTGCTCTTCCGCGACGATCGCCCCGCGGAGACCCTGACGCCAGAGGCCTTCCTCGAGCGCTACCAGCTGCGCACCAGCTCGGAGGAGGAGGCCGGTGCCGAGGTCAGCGATCGCTTCGGCGCCATCGATCGCGCGGTGGTGCGCTGGCCCCTGCCGCTGCTCCGCGACGGGGTCGTGCTGCTCGACACCCCCGGCCTCGACGACGATGACGCCCGCACCCAGCGCACCCTGCGCTCGCTGCCCGAGGCGGACGCGGTCATCTTCGTGCTCAACGCCACCCGCTTCCTGACCGAGCTCGAGCGCCGCACGCTCCGCCGCGAGCTGCTGCCGCTGGGCCTCGAGAACCTGTTCTTCCCGGTCACCATGGTCGACCTGCTCGACGCGCTCTCCGGCGATCCGGCGCGCGACCTGGCCGACATCCGCGCCGGTGCCCGCGAGGCCCTGGGTCCGCTGTGCGTGGTGGACGGCGAAGATCGCCTCGAACAGCGCTTCTTCCTGATGAATGCGCGAGGTGGCCTGCTGGCTCGCTACGACCGGGAGTCGGGCTCCCGCCGCGCCGAGCCCGACGCGGACGCCCTGCAGCAGAGCGGCCTGTCCGCCTTCGAGCACAGCCTTGAGCGGTTCCTGGTCGAGGAGCGCGGACGGGCCCAGCTGCTGCACCTGCTGCGCCAGGCGGAGCGGATCCGTGACGGCCTCGTGCGTCAGGCCGCAGTCGACAAGGCGACTGCCAGTGCCAGCGTCGAGGAGCTGCGCGCCCGTCAGGAGGGCCTCGAGCCCCGCTTCGACGAGCTCAACCAGATCGCCGATCGCGTCGCCGACACGGTCGATGCCTTCGTCGACCGGCAGAAGGTGAGGGTCTGGCAGGGTCTGCGCGACGCCCTGTCCCGCGCCGAGGACGACCTCGAAGGCGCCATCAAGAGCTTCGACCTGGGCAATGCCGCGGGTCTGGACCTGCTCACCCCCCGGGGCCGCGAGCGCATCGAGCGCGCCCTGCAGGAGCAGCTGGAGGCGTGGCTCGACGAGCGCATAGCCCAGTGGCAGCAGTCGCTGCGTCCCCAGCTGGAGAAGGCGCTGGACGGGCTCCGCGTCGAGCTTGCCGGTGAGGCCCAGGACTTCGACGACCTCGCCCGCCAGATCGTGACCGACTTCGCCGGTGGGGCCGTGCACGTGCCGCTGACCGACGCGCTGGGCGACGAGCCCGACCCGGTGGAGCGCTGGTTCAGCGTGGCGCTGGGTGCGCTGCTCCTGTCGCCGGGCACCATGGCTGCGGGCTGGACCCAGGGCTACGAGGGCGCGCTCAAGGGCGCTGCCGCCGGGCTCGCCATCCGCCTCGGCCTGTTCGCGATGGGGGTGCTGCTGGGCCCGGTCGGCTGGGCGGCGCTCGTGGTCTACGCGATCGGTGATGCCGCGGTGCTGGTCATCACCGGCGGGGGGCAGCTGCGGCGGCTCCGCAAGCAGGTGGCGCTGGAGCTGCGCGGGCGGCTGGTGGCCCAGGCGGACGCGGTCCGGGATCAGCTCGAGGAGCAGGTCGCCGAGGGGCTGCTGCCGATCCGGGACGCGCTGGTCGGCGCGGCCCGCGGGGAGGCGGAGGAGCTGCGGGCGGTGCTGGACCAGACGATTGTCGCGCGCGAGAAGGCGGCGTTGGAGGCACGTGATCGAGAGTCGGCGTGGGGGGATGCGCTGGCGCGGACGGAGGAGGAGCTGGCGGCGCTGCGGGAGCTGTGCGAGCGATGAGGGCGGACTGGTCGAGAAACGGGAGTGGCGGCCCGGTCTCCAGTCTCCAGTCTCCAGTCTCCAGTCCCAGCGGCGGTGGGGGCGGGGCGTGAGTCGGGGTGCGGACGGGATGGCGGTGGTGGAGCGGGCGATCGGGCTCGCTTCGGAATTGGTGCCGGTCGATGCGGTCAGGGACGCGATTGCGGGCGATGGCGGGGTCGTCTGGCTGGTGATCGGGCGGCGGTCGGCGGGGAAGTCGCGGCTGGTGAATCGGCTGGTGGGGGCGGAGCAGGAGGAAGGGCTGGGAGGGGTGACCTCGGAGGTGGTGGCGTGCTCCGACGGCGGGCTGACGCTGCTGGACTCGCCGGGCATCGAGGACGATCTGGCGGGGGCGGACCTCATCGAGGAGCACCTGGGCGCGATCGACGGCCTGCTGTGGGTGGTGGACGGGCTGCAGCCGCTGACCCGGGTGGAGCGCGACGCGGTGGAGCGGGCGGCGCCGGTGGACCTGCCCCTGGTGGCGGTGGTCAGCCGGCTCGATCTGGTCGATCCGGGCGAGCACGACGCGATCCTGCACCGGGTGTTCCGCCTGCTGGCGGCGCGCTCGCCGGTGGTGGTGCCGGGCGGTCGGGACGCGGATCCGGCTCCGCTGGCGCTGCTCCGCAAGCCGGTGGATCCCCTGCGATCCCCAAGGAAGAAGGCAGCGATCCGCTCGTCGCTGGAGGGGGTGGCGCAGGCGCTCCTGCACCTGTCCCACGCGTCCGGTCCCGATCCCGCCGGGCTCGCAACCGAGGCCGCCTCCCGCTTCGAGGCCCGCCTTCGCGAGGCCCAGGAGGACGTCGCCGCCCGGGTCCGCGACCACCACATCCTGTTCCGCGACGAGGCCCTGCAGGCGCTGCACGGTCACCTCCTGGGCGCCGCCGATGACGTCCGGGCCTTCCTCCGCGCCGAGCTGGGGGAGGCGCCGACCTGGAAGCCCGCCCCGCCCGACACCCTCGACCTGGCCGGCCAGGCGAAGGACCTGTTCGGCGGCACCCGGCAGGTGCTCGACGGCCTGCAGACCGGGGCGGACGCGTGGTCGGTGGCCGCGGCGCTCGCGTTCGAGGCGGTCACGACCCTGCCTGTCTCCCGCATGCTTCTGCAGCGTGCTTCGGCCCTGACGGCGGCCCGGGAGGCGGTCGACGCGGCGCTGCGGATCCTGTGATGCCTCGTGACACAGCCTGCGTTTACGCGGTCTGCTGACGTGGCCACCATTGGGGCATGCGTCCGTTCGTCGTCGGTGCCTCGGTCCTGCTGCTCGGCTGCGCTCCCAAGCGGGAGGTCGTGACCCTGCAGCCGCCCGCCGAGG
>CALATR010000993.1 GCA_937891875.1 uncultured Pseudomonadota bacterium
CCCGGGTCGCCGCCCTGCGGGCCTGGATGGAAGAGAGCTCCGCCGTGCCCGACAACGAAGAGGTCTGCGAGGGCTGTGGTGGCTGCCGGAGCGCTGGCGGCGGCGCCTGGCTGTGGGTGGCCGGGCTCGCGGTGCTGGTGCGGCGGCGCCGAGGCTCAACGCCTCAGTTCGCCAGGCACTGATCCTCCTGATCCGGGATCAGGCTGCAGGTCTCGCCGTTCGTGGTGTCCGCGTCCTCGAAGCACGCCAGATCGATCCGGCACTGCTCCTGCACGGCGAGGTCCGCATCGGCGAACTGGTTCTGCAGCTGCTCGCAGTCGTCCACGCCACAGGTGCACAGGTAGTCCACGTAGACGTCGCAGTCGTCGTCGATCACACCATCGATACAGCCCACCAGGAACAGGGGCAGCGCGAGCAGCAGGGTACGCATCGAACCTCCAAGCGCAGGCAAGATAGCGGCGACCATCGCGTACGGGAAGCCTGCAAGCAGTTAGCTACCGCCCTCCTGGGAGGTCATGCGTGAGCGAGCCCACACAACAGACCCCGGCCGAGACGGCCCCGAAGAGCCCGTGGGTCCCCCCCACGGAGGTCGGGGACACGGCGCTGGTGGTGCGCGGTCTGACCCGCAGCTACGGCAGCCACGTCGCGGTCGACAACCTCGATCTGACCGTGCGCCGCGGCGACATCTACGGCTTCCTCGGCCCGAACGGTGCCGGCAAGACGACGGCCATGCGCTGCATGCTCGGCATCATCCGCCGCGACGCGGGCACGGTGCACATCTTCGGCGATGACCACCTCGCGCGGGCGCGTCGCAGCCTCGGCGCCATCATCGAGATCCCCGCCTTCCACGACTGGTCCAGCGCGCGCCTCAACCTGCGCTGGGCCTGCGCCTACGCCGGGCTTCCCCGCAGCGCCTGGAACGCCGAGATCGACCGGGTCATCGAGCGTGTCGGCCTGAAGGGACGCGAGAACGACCGGGTGCGCACCTACTCGCTGGGCATGAAGCAGCGCCTCGGCATCGCGCGGGCGCTGCTTGGAAACCCCAGGTTGATGCTTCTCGACGAGCCGACCAACGGCCTGGACCCCAAGGGCATGCGCGAGGTCCGCGACCTCATCAAGAGCCTCGCCCTGCACGATGAGATCACCATCTTCATCTCCAGCCACATCCTGGCGGAGGTGCAGGCCATGGCCACCCGGGTCGGCATCATCCAGAAAGGCCAGCTGCGGCTCGAGGGCACGATGGAGGACCTGCTCGAGAAGCACCAGGGCGGTGTGCGCGTGCAGGTGCGCTCGGCCGACAAGCCCGCCCTGACCGGCGCCCTGGAGCGCATCGAGGGCCTGACCTTCCACGCCAACGACGAGACCGGCGGCATCGACGTCACCTGCCTCAAGGTCAGCGTGCCCGACCTCACCCGCGAGCTCGTCCAGCGCGAGGTCCCCATCGACGCCATCATCCCGCTGCGCAGCACCCTCGAAGACGTGTTCCTGGAGGCGACCCGATGAGCACCGCCGAGTCGACGCCCCCAGCCGCCGTGGTCACGCCCTCCGTCGGCGGGCTCCCGCACCTCCTCGCCGTCTACCAGGTCGAGGTCGAGCGCCTCTTCCGACGGGTGACCGCCATCATCGGCCTCGTCATGTCCGCCATCTTCGGCATCTCGGGCCCGCTGCTGGTGGCGCTCGTGAACTACGCCGTCATCGCCCCCCGCCAGGTCTACGCCGACGAGATGGCCGCGGGGAACCCCGACCTCGCCGCCATGGGCGGACCGGAGCTGGTCGGGTGGGACTGGTCGGTGCTGATGAGCTTCTACGGGCGGAACCTGATGTTCCTCCCGGTGCTCATCTTCCTGCTGGGCGGCCTGTCCATGGCGTCCGAGTTCCGCAGCCGCACCACCCGCGAGGACGTGCTGCGCCCGATCGCTCGCTGGCAGCTGCTGATGGCGAAGTGGCTCGCCCTGGCCACCTGGATCGCCTGCGCCATCGCGCTCACCTCCATCATCTCCACCCTGCTCGGCCTGCTCCTCAACGGGGGCTTCACCTTCGACGAGACCCTGCTGCTGGGCCTCGACGACGCCACTGCCTGGGAGAGCTTCACCGCCTACGCCGCGTGGCTGTGGAGCCCGGTCGGGCCCGTCATCAAGCAGATCGTCACCACCCTGGTCATGGACCTCGGCTTCGCCAGCCTGGCCCTGTGCATCGCCGTGCTGACCCGCTCCGTCGCGGCGACCGTCGCCTCGCTGGTCATGGTGTTCACCCTGCAGCTCTTTCTCGCCGCGGGCCTCGGCATCGCCACCAGCGACATGACCAAGCAGCTGGTCCAGCTCAACGCGCCGTGGCTCGAGCAGGAGACCCTGGACAACCTGTTCGAGTGGGGTCGCTTCCTCGGCGATTGGCAGCCACCTTTTGTTCTTGGAACCTGCGATATGGTGGGCGTCGAGCAGCCCTGGCAGGGTTTTGTGACCCTGGCCGTCATCACCGTGGTCAGTCTGGTCGTGGCCCTGGCCCGCTTCGAGACCATGGACGTGCCGTAGACCGGCGGAGAACCCCGTGCGAATACCTCTCATCGTTGCCCTCGCCGCTGCGGCCGTGCTCGCGGTCGGCTGCAAGAAGAAGACCGACGACGTCGTTGTGGCGGCAGGCGCCGCAGGCACGGCGGACGCGCTGCCGGCCATCTGCAGCACCCGGGAGGACCTCGAGTACGAAGGTCAGGTCTACCCGGGCGCCGGTCCGGTCAGCCTGTCCGACACCGACGCGCGCAACCGCCACGGCATCGCCCAGCGCAACCTGTCCGTCCTCCAGACCTCGAAGGAGCGCCCGGTCGAGGTGTGCGGCGTCCGCGCCGAGCTCACCTGGCTGGTCTACGCGGAGTGTGCGGACGGCAGCCACCCCTTCGAGGACGGGCAGCAGGCCCACGCCGCGCGCAGCGGAAACGTCGGTCCCGGCGGCCGCTGTGGCTCCATCGTCGACCTGTACATGATCACCTGTCCCGAGGAGACCTACGAGGTCTACATGGACATGTACATGTGCGGAGCCGACGAGTCGATGCAGTGAGCACCTGGGTCGTCACCGGCACGGACACCGACGTGGGCAAGTCCGTGGTGACGGCTGCCCTCGCCGCGGCCATCCGCCAGGAACGAGGAGCCGTCCGGGCGCTCAAGCCCGTGGCCAGCGGCGTGGAGGCCGGCACGTTCGGTGAGGACGCCGAGCGCATCGCCGCCGGAGCCGGACACGAGCCCCTGGTCTGGGCGACCTTTCAGGCCCCGGTCAGCCCGCACCGCGCCCAGGCCCTCGAGGATCGCCGCCTCGACCCGGCCGCGCTGTACCGCTGGCTCGACGTGCACCGGGCCCAGCACACCCTGGTCGAGGCGGCCGGCGGATGGCGGGTCCCCCTGCTCGCCCACCCGGGCGGCTTCATCGAGGCCGTCGCCCTGACGCGCCACCTCGACGCCGACGTCATCGTCGTCGCAGCCGACCGCCTCGGCGTGCTCTCGCACACGCGCCTCACCGTGGAGGCCATCCGGGCAGACGGCTGCCGCGTCACCGGGGTCGTGCTCAACCGCCGCCCTGGCGTGGGCAGCGACGCATCCCAGGCCAGCAACCTGGAAGATCTGCAACTGCTCCTGGACGTTCCGGTCGTGGTGTTCCCGACGCTGGATCCCGCCGATCCGGAGGCGCTGCTCTCCGCGGGCCAAGCCGTCCTGAGCGCCCTTCCGATGCGGATCCTGCGAGCCTGACCCGCTCGCGCGTGCTACCATCCACGCTCGCTCCCCCCCGAGCAAGCCCCTCGCGGCCAGCCTCCCCACTCGCCGCACCGCCTCCCCGGCGCCCGCCCCCGTCCCCCGC
>CALATR010000994.1 GCA_937891875.1 uncultured Pseudomonadota bacterium
GGGGGTGGCCGGCGCGTCGGGGGTGGTGGGCGTATCGGTGTCCGTCGGCGCGCCTTGAGTCGGGATCGCATCCAGCAAGGTGATGTCGTTGACCGCGTCGCTGCCGCGCTCGATGGCGCCCAGGCGCATGCGCAGGTTGCCCAGCTGCACGTTGGTGTTCAGCTGCTTGCCCTCGTAGCCCCACAGCAGGAAGCTGCCCCAGTAGGGCTCCCTCGGGTACCACTGGAAGCGCGTGCCGTAGAAGCTGCGCGACTCGCCGCGCCGTCCGCTCGCCAGATGCACGAACTCCAGCGTGGGGAGCTTGACCGACTTCGGGTACCAGTCGGGGAAGCGGTCGCCGAGGCGCTTGGCCTTCTGCTCGGCCAGCTCGCGCTCGCGGCGGCTCATCCCTTCCCAGGAGCGCTGGTAGAAGACCGAGACCTCCTCGCCCTGGCGCTCGACGGCCAGCCAGTCTCCCGCCAGAGACACTGTGCCACGTTGACCCACCGTCGAGATGATCGGCGTTCCAGCAGGATCGTAGACGGTCACGCGGCCGTTCTGACCCACGACCAGACGCTCGGCCTGGTGGGTGTAGCTCATGGACGCGACCGGGCCCTCGATGAATGGGAAGGGGCGTCCGATGCTGCCATCCGACAGATCGAAGCTGTAGATCCCCCGCGCCCCGTCCGCGCCGAGCGCGGTCAGGTAGAGCGTGTTCGGGTCCGGGCCGCGGGACAGGTCGGTGATGCCGGTGAGGCCGGGCACCCGCTTGAGCTCGAGCACGTACGCGCTGATGTCGTACAGGGCGATGCGCTCGCGGCCCTCCTTGTCGTCGTGGGCGGGCACGATGGGCACGGCGATGCGGTTGTCGTTGAGCCAGGCGGGCTGACCCGTGGGCTGGTCGATGGGCAGGCTCTGCAGGGGCTTGTGCGCCTGGCTGGCGTCCAGCACGTTCCCGGTGAGGGTGAGGTCGAAGTAGAGGTGGGTGCCCGACGGATTCCAGGCGTAGTGGGCCACGTTGTTCGACCCGCACACCTTGAGCGCGGGCATGATGTCGTAGACCTTGTTCTTCTTCTTGATCTCCGCCTCGTTGCACGGCTCGAAGGACATGCCGACGTCCTGGAACAGGGTCGTCCGGTCCGGATCCGGCTGGCACGCCGCGAGCACGATCAGCACGGGCCAGAGGGCGCGATGGATGCTGATGGTTGGGAGGGGGCGGGACATGGAGGCTCCTTCAGGGATGTCGGACCACCGGGCGCGGTACTTCAGGGGGTTGGACGCGGTCGTGGAGCGGGGGGTCCAGGGGCGGCGTCATGGCTCGGTCAACGATGCGTGCGGGCGGTGCTCACGACCCGGTGATAGCATCCGCCCCGCATGAGGACCCTCAGCTTCAACCACGTCATCGGCTCCGGCTCGATGGGTACCGTCTACCACGCCGAGCTGCGTGTTCCCGGTGGGTTCCGCCGGCCGTGCGCCGTGAAGGTCATCAAGGCCCAGGGGCCGGACCGGGAGCACTTCGTCAGCCGGATGCGCGACGAGGCACGCCTGCTGGGCATGCTCCAGGACGAACAGATCCTGGGCGTGACCGATCTGGTCCTGGTGGAGAGCCACGACGCGGTCATCATGGAGTACGTCGAGGGCGTGGATCTGCACGAGATCCAGGTGAACGAGCGGGTCCCGCCCCGCGCCCTCGCCGAGCTGGGCGCCGAGATCGCGGGCACCCTGCACCGAGCCCACACCGCGAACCACCCGGCCACCGGCGAGCCGCTCAACGTCATCCACCGCGACGTGAAGCCCGCCAACATCATGGTCACGGTGCGCGGCGGCGTGCGCCTGCTGGACTTCGGCGTGGCGCGCGCAGCGTTCGCGAGCCGAGAGTCCCACACCCAGGGCCTGGTCCTGGGCACGCTGAACTACTTCCCGCCAGAGATCCTGGCCGGGGAGGAGCCGACCCCCGCGGTCGACATCTACGGCCTCGGCATCTCGCTGTGGGAGTGCGCGACGGGCAAGGAGTGGGGCCCCCCTCGGGTCCAGCAGAAGCGCTTCGAGCGGCGGGTGGACCAGAAGCTGGCGGAGCTCGGCGGGGAGTACGCGCCGCTGCTCCCGGTGCTGCGCCAGGTGCTCCAGTGGGACCCGGAGCTGCGTCCGGACGGCGGCGTGGTCGAGCGCTCGCTGCTGCACGCTGCGGACAGCTCGACCGGGCGTGGCCTGCGCACCTGGGCCCGGGAGGCGGTGCCGGGGATCCTCAAGGCCCGGACGTCGCGCCAGGGCAACGACGAGCTGGTCGGGCGCACCATCGCGGTCGAGGACTTCAAGCGCGGCAGTACGCCGGGCATCGTCGAGCGTCGCGGCCCCGCCGCCCTGGACGAGGCGCCGATCATCACGCCGCAGCGCCCGCCACCGGACCCGACGACGACGTGGAACTCGGAGAGCGACGCGGAGACGGCGGTCCGGCCCGGCGCCAGCCCGAGCGCGTCGAAGGCCGGGGGGGCGCCGGTCCAGTCGTCCGCGAAGCCGCCGGCGAAGAAGTCGCGGGGCAAGGCGAAGAAGGACAAGCGCGGCATGAGCCCGGCGCTCGCCGTCGTCCTGGGCATCGTCATCGGGCTCGTCATCCTCTCCCTGTTGGTGGGGGTGCTGGTGGCCATCGTCGTCGTGGTCTGGTTCCTTGCCGTCGGCTGAGCGCACCCCGCTGGTGCCGGTGATCCTGGTGGTGACCGGCGCAGCCCTGCTCGCCGCGGCCGGAGGGGCCGCCTGGCAGGGCGCCACGACCCTCGAGCAGCGGGTGGCCGTCTACGATCGCGCCGAGCTGCGTCGTCCTCCCGAGCCCGACCCCCTGCCGCCCGATCGGGTCGTGCAGCCGGTCCGCATCCGCCGGGGCGCGACCTTCGGGACCCTGATGAGCGCCTATGGCCTGCCACCCAACGCCCTGCGCGAGGCGGCGCTCCCGTTCTACGATCTCTCGAAGATCCGCTCCGATCGTTCGCTCTCGGTCGCGTGGCTCGACGGGGATCCCGCGCCGGTCCAGGTCGTCTACGACATCGACGAGGACCACACCCTCATCCTCGACCGGGGTGAGGGCGACGCCTGGACCGCCCACGTCGACGAGGTCACCTACACGTCCGAGCCCGGCGAGCGCGCCTTCGTCATCGAGCGCTCCCTGTGGCAGGACGGTCTCGACGCGGGCCTGCGCCCCATGGACCTCGTGCGCCTGGCACAGATCTTCGAGTACGAGGTCGACTTCAACACGGAGCTGAAGGCGGGCGCCCGGCTGGCGGTGGTCGGGCAGATCCTGTCCGCGCCCGACCGAGACCCGCGCTTTGGTGACATCGACGCCGTGCGCATGCAGAACGGCGACAAGACCTGGACCGTCGTGCGGCACGTCAACCCCGACGGCACCGAGGGCTGGTACCAGCGGGACGGCACCTCGCTGCGGCGCCCGTTCCTACGCTCCCCCCTGGAGTTCTCCCGGGTCACGTCCGGCTTCAATCCGCGCCGCTTCCACCCGGTGCTCAAGCGCCGACGCCCCCACAACGGCACCGACTTCGGCGCGCCCACCGGCACCCCGGTCCGGGTCGTGGCGGACGGGGTGGTCGAGCGCGCGGGCTGGGCCGGCGGCCACGGTCGCTTCGTGAAGGTCGTGCACGAGGGCGGCTACGCGACCAGCTACTCCCACCTGTCGAGCATCTCGGTGAAGCGGGGGCAGCGGGTGACCCAGGGCGTGCTGGTGGGCCGGGTGGGTGCGACGGGCCTGGCGACGGGCCCGCACCTGCACTTCCAGATGTGGAAGAACGGGTCGTACGTGGACCCGATGAAGACGAAGCTCCCGAACCAGGCGCCCCTGCCGAAGGGCGAGAAGGCGGCGTTCGAGGCGGAGTGTGCGGAGCATCTGCCGAGGATCGAGCAGGTGTGGGGCGAGTAGCGTCCCTGGTCGGCGGGCGGGTACTTCTTCTGCCGCTGGCCGGGGGATCGGTGCTGCGGGGGGGATGGAGGGAGTGGCGGGGCGGTCTCTGGCCTCTGGTCTCTGGTCTCTAGGCCCAGAACGCCGGTGATGGACGACCGTCCGGGTGCGGGCGCAGCCCCTCGGAGCTGCGCCCAGGGACACGGCCTCCGGCCGCCAAGGCGTGACGGGTCACCGTGCACGAGGCCACGCGCTCCTCGGCTCGGCCCCCCGCTCGGAGCAGGCCCCAGAGACCAGAGGCCGCCCCGCCACTCCCCCGCTCGAAGCGACGCGACGTACTCGGAACTCGGAACTCGGAACTCGGAACTCGGAACCCTGACTACGCTTCTACCGGGTTCATGATGATCGTCCCCGGCGTCAGCCCCAGGCTCGCCAGCGCGCTGTCGTAGAGCGCCTCGCGGGGGGTGTCGAAGATGAGCTCGTCGCTGGCGTCGGCGAACAGCCAGCTGCCGATCTCGATCTCCTGGTCCAGCTGGCCGGCGCCCCAGCCGGCGTAGCCGAGGCACAGCAGCAGGGGCTGGTGGCTGGTGTAGAGCTGCTCCAGCGTGGTCGCGGACGTCGTGACCGACAAGCCCGGGCGCAGGACCCAGCCCTCCTCCTCCCCGACGTCCGTCCTCGCGACCACGCTGCCGCGGGTGCGCTCGACCGGGCCGCCCCAGACCACCTCGGCGCCGGCGTAGTCGTCGGCCCCGTCGATCACCTCGGACAGCGGGTGGGGGATGGGGCGGTTGATGACGAGGCCGGCGGCACCCTCGTGGTCGTGGTGCCACAGCAGGATGACCGTCCGCTCGAAGAACGGGTCGCCCATCTGCGGCGACGCGATGAGCAGGCACGGCGTCGCGAGGCGGTCGCCCTCCCCAGTCGGGGTGGTCTCCGAGCCTGCCGGTTCTTCCTCGCTCATGAGCCCGACAGGCCCAGCTCCTCGACGACGTTGTAGTCGGGGCTGCGGTGGAGCCGCACGACGTCCTCGGTGATGACCACCTCGGTCAGGCCCTCGATGCTCGGCACCTCGAACATGATGTCGAGCATGACGGACTCGAGCGTCGCACGCAGGCCACGGGCGCCGGCCTTGCGGTTCTTGGCGATCTCTGCGACCGCGAGGATGGCCTCGTCGGTGAAGCGCAGCTTGACCTTCTCGAACTTGAACAGCTTCTGGTACTGCTTGATCAGGGCGTTGCGCGGCTCGGTCAGGATGTGCTGGAGATCCTCGACGTTGAGCGGGTTCATGACCGCGGTCACCGGGATGCGGCCGATGAACTCGGGGATGAGGCCGAAGCGCTCCAGATCTTCGGTGGTGGTTCGGGCCAGCAGTTCCTGCCGGTCGGCGTTCTTGTCCATCGCGTCCTTGGGGTCTTCTCGGGAGAAGCCCACGGAGCGTCGGCCGATGCGCGACTCGATGACCTTCTCCAGGCCCTCGAAGCTGCCGCCGCAGATGAACAGGATGTTGCTGGTGTCGACCTGCACGGTCTCCTGGTTCGGCAGCCGCTTGCTGCCGCGGACCTGGATGTTGGCGACCGTGCCCTCGAGCAGCTTCAGCAGCGCCTGCTGCACACCCTCGCCGCTGACGTCGCGGGAGACCGAGCTCGTGAAGTTCTTCTTCGCGATCTTGTCGATCTCGTCGAGGTAGATGATGCCCCGCAGCGTGCGTTCCAGGTTGTTGTTGGACGCCTGGTAGAGCTGCAGGATGATGTTCTCGACGTCCTCACCGACGTAGCCGGCCTCGGTGAGCGTGGTCGCGTCGGCGATCACGAAGGGCACGTCGAGGAAGCGGGCCAGCGTCTGCGCCAGCAACGTCTTGCCGGTTCCGGTCGGACCTATGAGGAGCACGTTGCTCTTCTTGATCTCGACCTCGCCGTCGCCCTTGGACGCGTTGGCCTCGAGCCGCTTGTAGTGGTTGTAGACGGCCACGGCGAGCTTGCGCTTCGCCTGATCCTGACCCACCACGTACTGGTCCAGGAACGTCTTGATCTCCGCGGGGGTCGGCACGCCGCTCTGGCCCCAGGAGGCCGGCTTCTGCTGTGTGTTCTCCCGGATGATGTCCAGGCACAGCCGGATGCACTCCGAGCAGATGTAGACGTTGGGCCCCGCGATGATCTTTTCGACGTCCTTCTGGGGCTTGTGGCAGAAGGAGCAGCTCAGGCCACTCGGGTTGCTGTACTTGCCCATGCGCTCCTCGGTGCGGACGGGCCGCACGATCCATGGTGGGACTATAGGCATCCAGGGGGACAGGGTCAACGCGCTCGACGCGCCTCGTGCCCCCCCACGACCTGTATCGGTTGTCCGCGCCCAGACCTTCGCCTGGGGTAGCATGCGGCCAGCATCAACGGGCTCTCCGAGGAGCGGATGGCGGACGACTACTACGCAGTGCTCGGCGTCGACCGAGACGCGTCAGAGAAAGACATCAAGAAGGCGTTCCGCCAGATCGCCCGCGAGTGTCACCCGGACGTGGTCGGAGACGACCCGGTCAAGCTCGCGCGCTTCAAGGTGGCCAAGGACGCCTACGAGGTGCTCTCCGACGAGTCTGCCCGGGCCCGCTACGATCGCCGGCTCGATCGACGCGGTCAGCGGATCCGCACCGGCGGATCCTTTCGCGATGCCTTCTATCGGCGCACGGCCGATCTGAACGAGGCGGCGGGCCGCGCCAGTAGCCGACCCCACCAGCGCTCGTCGCGGCGGGTCGCGGATCCGGCCAACAACCTGGGGCTCGACGACCTGTTCAACGACTTCGGCTTCGGCGGAGCCAGCGGGGGGCGCTCCCAGTCCTCGCGGAGCCGGTCGAGCACCGGCGCGCCGCCCAGGAGCGGCTCGGCGCCGAGGGGGTCGCGGGAGCGCAGCCGTCCGCCCATGCCCCAGAACGGCAAGGACGTGCACATCGACCTCGACGTCCCCGACCACATCGCCGAGAAGGGGGGCACGGTCACCGCCATCTACCAGCGCATGCAGCGGGCAGACAACTGGCGCATGGGCATGCCCGACCCCGGGATCGTCAAGATCCAGGATCTGCACGACGTGCGCCTGCTGGCCGGCACCCGGGACGGCGAGATCCTGCACGAGCGCGGCCGTGGCGATGCCGGTGCCTATGGGGGACCCTACGGCGACCTCGTCGTGCGCGTGCGCATCGTCAAGACGAGCCACC
>CALATR010000995.1 GCA_937891875.1 uncultured Pseudomonadota bacterium
CCGCTTCTGGGTCGCTCGCCACAAGGGCAGGTTCTTCCGCCGCTACTGGCTCGACATCCTGGCGCTCGCCCCGGTCATCCGCCCGCTGCGGATGCTGCGACTGCTGCGACTGCTGCGACTGTGGCGTGCCGGCAAGCTGGTCAGCCGCCGCCTGATGCCGTTCCAGGGCGTCTTCAGCGGCACCATGACCGAGCTCACGACCCTCGCCACCATCTCGACGGTGCTGGTCCTGTCCGCCGCCCTGGTGCTCAACCTCGCCGAGGGCGGCTCCTTTGGCAGCCTCGAGCAGAGCCTGTGGTTCTCGGTCATGTCCCTGGTCGCCGGCGAGCCCGTCGGCGGCGACCCCACCACCACCGTCGGCCGCTGGGCGACCCTCGCCCTGATGTTCGGTGGACTCACCGTGTTCGCGATGTTCGTGGGCACCATCTCCGCGGGCGTCGGCGCGCGCCTGGCCCAACGCCTCGATGGAGCAGACATGGAGCTGGACGAGCTGGAAGAACACGTGGTCGTGTGCGGCTGGAACGGCAGCGCCCCCACCCTGGTCCGCGAGCTGTTCTCCCCTGGCACCCCGCCCGACCGCGCCGTCGTGGTGGTCACCGAGGTCGAGGAGCGCCCCGAGGACTGGCCGTGGGACGGCGTGCGCGCCGATCGCCTGTTCCACCACTCCGGCGACTGGACCCGCCTCGACGTGCTCGAGCACGTGGGCATCCGCAACGCCTCCACCTGCATCCTGCTCCGCGACGTGCTCAAGCCGCGGAGCAACCAGGACCGGGACGCCCGCACCGTGCTCGCCGCGCTCACCATCGAGCAGATCAACTCCGACATCTACACGGTCGCCGAGCTGCACTCGCCCCAGTCCGAGGAGATGCTGCGCCTGCGGGGGGTCGAGGAGGTCGTGGTCGGCGAGGAATACGCCGGGATGATCCTCGGTAGTGCGAGCCGGAACCCCGGGCTGGTGGCGCTGCTGGAGGACATCCTCGACATGCGCACCGGCAACAGCTTCTGGTCGACCCCCTGCCCGCCCGCGCTCGACGGAAGCACCGTCGCAACGCTGCGTCTCGTCCTGCGCGAGCGCTTCGGCGCCACCCTCATGAGCGTCGAGCCCGAGGGAGGTCCGGTGCTGGTGAACCCCGACGATCACGTGGTGGTCAAGGCAGGCACGACCCTGCTCGTCGTGGCCCGCGGGCCGGTCCAGTGGTAAGCGCCGGCCGTGCGTGATCTCTACGCCATGACCCGGGACCAGCTGGAGGCGCTGCTCGCCGAGTGGGGCGAGCCCCGCTTCCGCAGCAAGCAGCTCTGGACCTGGCTGTACGAGCACAAGGCAGGTTCGTTCGACGAGATGACGAACCTGCCCAAGTCCCTGCGCGCCCGCCTCGCCGAGGAGACCACCCTGGGCACGCTCACGCTGGCGACCGAGCGCCAGTCCACAGACGGCACCGTCAAGCGCGTCTACCAGCTGTCCGACGGGCAGCTCATCGAGTCGGTGCTCATGCCCTACCGGGACGGGCGGCGGACCGCGTGCATCAGCTCCCAGGCCGGCTGCGCCATGGGCTGCGCGTTCTGCGCCACCGGGCAGATGGGCTTCGCCCGGCACCTCTCGTCGACCGAGATCTTCGCCCAGGCCGCGACCATCGCTCGAGAGCTCGCCGAGCGGGGCGAGCGGCTGTCCAACGTCGTGCTCATGGGCATGGGCGAGCCCTTCCACAACTACGACAACGTCATGGCCGCGGTCCGGCGCCTGAACACCGACCTGGGGATCGGCGCGCGGCACATCACGATCAGCACGGTGGGCATCGCACCGAAGATCCGCCAGCTGGCGACGGAAGGCATCCAGGTGACCCTGGCCATCTCGCTGCACGCGGCCAGGGACGCCGAACGATCGGCGATGATGCCGGTGAATCGCCGCTGGGACCTCGAGGAGCTGCTCGACGCGGTGCGGGAGTACCAGGCGGCGACGAACCGGCGGGTCACCTTCGAGTGGGCCCTGATCGCCGGCAAGAACGACGGGCTCGACGAGGCGCGCAGCCTCGGGCGCCTGCTCCAGGGGCTCGACGCTCACGTCAACCTCATCCCCCTCAACCCCACCAGCGGCTACGACGGCGCCCCCACCGACCCCGAGCAGGCGGCCCGCTTCGTCGCCGAGCTCGAGCGCTTCGGGATCTCCGCCACGGTGCGGGTCCGCCGCGGCATCGACGTGGACGCCGGCTGCGGTCAGCTCAAGAGCGAGGTCCTGCGTCGCCGGCGGACCCCTCCCGAGGGCGCGCCATGAACGCGCCGGATCCCGCGGTCCGCCGCGCCCGCAGGACGCCGGCCTTCGTCGTCATCGCGCTGCTGCTGCTGGCCGGGCTGGCGATCATCCCCCTGCCGGGCATCCACCAGCAGGCCGCCCTCACCCAGCTGGGCCGGGTCAGCGCGTGGTGGGCGCAGGTCGCGTTCGCCTGGCCGCCCGCCTTCTCCCCGCTCGCCACCGGCCTGCTGGGCCTGGTGGTCGCCCGCGGGCTGATGGACCTCGCCACCCACCCCGGCCAGGACGCCTTCGTGCGCCGCCTGTGGGTCGCCATCGCCTCGGGCCTGTACCTGGGAGGCACCTTCGCCGGCGGGGTGGGCCTCGGCCTGACCCTGGACCTGCGCTTCCCCGACCTGCTGGTCCTCGACAACCGCCTCGTGCTCGCCGTGCTCATCGGCCTGTCGACCACCGCCGCGGCCGCCGCGCTGTGGTCCATCTCCGGCCTCGTCCGCAAGAGCGCCATCGCCAGCGGCGCCCTGCTGCTCTTCTTTGCCTGGGAGCTGCTGCGGATCACGCGCTTCCTGGGCGAGCTCGGCTTCGCGCTCTTCGACGCCGGCGGCCCCGAGCCCGGTCTCGGCTTCATGCCCATGCACGCCGGCCTCGTGCCCCTCGGACTGACCTGCGTCGCCCTGTGGCGCTGGTCGCCGGACCGCTACCCCATCCGCATCGCCCGCGACCTGCACGTGCGCGGACCGCTCGATCTGCTCGCGCTGCCCCTCGCCATCGGCGCCATCGCCGGCACCCTGACCGCAGACCTCTCCGACGTGCCGGCGTGGACGCCCCAGTCGCCGCTCTACGACACCGGCCTGCTCGCCCGCAGCCTGGCCAGCCTGCTGGTCGTGCCGGCTCTGGCGGTGTGGATGCGGCGCCAGCCGGGATCGCCGGGAGGATGGGGCTGGGCGGTGGTCGGGTTCGGGCTCATCGCGCTCTCGCTCGCGGCGATGGCGCTGACGATGTCGTGGAGCCCGGCGTGAGCGACCTGCTCGCCCGCCGGCTCCCTGCGCGCGGCGCCTTCGAGGAGGTGTGGTTCATCGAAGGCTCGCTCGACGCAGAGCGGGCGTTCTGGCTCCGCTATTC
>CALATR010000996.1 GCA_937891875.1 uncultured Pseudomonadota bacterium
CCGCTGCCGATGATCGTGTCGTTCGCGGCACTCACGGTGGTGAGCGACCACCCGTGGACCACCGGGGGCCTCTCGCTGCTGCTGATCGCCGGCAACGTCGCGATCCGCGTCACGGGCCGCTTCGGCCTCGGCTCTCTGCACAGCCTGCAGTGGATGCGGACCGTGTTCGTGCTGGTGACCATGCCCATCCTGGCCGCCAGCGCGGGCACGGCGCCGGGCTCCTGGCTGGTCGCCCTGCCCGCCTACATCGCCCTGCCCTTGATCGTCCCAGCAGGACCACGTTGGCTGCCCTCAGCACTCCTCTCCGTCCTGACGGCCGGCGCGCTCCTCTTCGCCGGACAGGACCTCGCCGCCGCGTTCATCGCCCTGGTGGCCGGCGGGATCACCGCGATGTCCGTCTTGCCGGCGCTCTACGTGCTGCGCCGCCAGGTCCATGACCTCTCGGCGGCCGGGCGATCCCTGCAGGAGCGCAGCTCCAAGCTCGAGGCAGCCGGCGCTGAGGCCGTGCAGGCCCAGTCCATCGCCGAGCAGGCCCGCCGCGTGGCCGAGCGCGCCCGAGAGGAGGCCGAGGCAGCCATGCGCGCCCGCAGCGCCTTCCTCGCCACGGTGAGCCACGAGCTGCGGACCCCGATCAGCGGCGTGCTCGGCCTGCTCGACTTCGCCGTCGATCCTCACGAGACCGAGGCCGAGCGCGTCGAGCACCTCGGCCTCGCGCGCACGGCGGGCAACCACCTGCTCGGGGTCGTCAACGACATCCTCGACCTCGCCCGCCTCGAGTCCGGCAAGGTGGAACTGGAGCTCGATCCTATCGATCTGGCCGAGCTGGCCCAGGAGGTCGCCGAGGTGGTCCGCCTCGGTCGCGGCTCCTCGGTGCCCATCGTGGTCGACGTCGCCAGCTCCCTCGGGTGGCGGCTCGCCGACGAGGTCCGCCTGCGACAGATCCTGCTCAACCTGCTGTCCAACGCGGTCAAGTTCACCCACGAGGGCGAGGTGCGGCTGCTGGTCCGCCCCGCCGCCGACCAGGTGCGCTTCGTCGTCGAGGACACCGGAATCGGCATGGAGCCCGACCAGCTCGCCCGCGTCTTCGAGCCCTTCGAGCAGGCCGACAACTCGATCTCCCGTCGCTACGGCGGCACCGGCCTGGGCCTCGCGATCGCCCGCAAGCTGGTCGACGCCCACGGCGGGGACATCACCGCCACCAGCGCGCCCGGCGAGGGAAGCCGCTTCCAGGTGGACCTGCCGCTCTCTCGCGCCCGACCCGAGCGTTCGCTGGTCCTCGACGATCTCGACGAGGCACAGGTCGATGGCGTGCGGGTCCTGGTCGCGGAGGACAACCCGATCAACCAGCTGGTCATCCGCCGCTACCTGGAGCGCCTGGGCTGCGAGGTCCAGATCGCCAACAACGGCCGCGAAGCGGTCGAATCCGTCATGCGTGACGTGCCCGACGTCGTGCTGATGGACATGCAGATGCCCGAGCTGGACGGCGTCGAGGCGACCCGCCAGATCCGAGCCGCGGGCCTGCGGGTGCCCATCCACGCGCTGACTGCCAACGTGCTGCCCGAGGACCGGGAGCTGGCGATCGGCGCCGGCATGGACGGCTTCCTCACCAAGCCGGTCGACCTCGACGCCCTGGTCCGGGTCCTGCACAGCGCGATCGACCGCTGGGCGTCCTGAGCGTCAGATCAGGCGCTCGCGGATCGCGCGACTGACGGCCTCGGCGACGTTCTGCACCTGCAGCTTGCGGTAGAGCGACTTGATGTGGCCGCGCACCGTGTGGACCGACATGCCGAGCCGGTCGGCGACCTGCTTGTAGGAGAGTCCGTCGACGAGCCCGCGCAGGACGTCGCGCTCGCGGTCGGTCAGGTGCAGCCGAGCAGGCGTGGGTCCAGCCGCGGTGGGCGCGAGGTCGCGGAGCAGGTCCAGCACCGTGCGCGCGACGCCAGACGACAGGCTGGCCCCGCCGGACACGACCGTCTCCAGCTGATCGCGGAGCTCCTCCAGCCCGGCGGACTTGAGCAGGTAGCCGTCCGCGCCCGCGGCGATGGCCTGCACGATGGTCGCAGGCTCCTCGAACACCGTGCACACCACCACGCACAGGCCCGGGTGCCGCCGCTTCACCTCGCGGATGCCGTCGATGCCGCTCGCTCCGGGAAGATCGATGTCCATGAGCACCACGCCCCACGACCCGGCGAGGGAGTTCGGCGCGTCCAGGCTGGCGACCAGCTCCTCCACCGAGCCATGGCTGGCGACGTGCTCGAAGCCCGGGCTGTGCTGCAGCACCAGCTCGACCGACTCGCGAAAGCGCCGGTTGTCCTCTACGATCGCCACACGGATGCTCACGCCGTCCTCCCCTTCGCCCGGGCCGAGAACACGAGCTCCACCCGGGTGCCGCCCAGGGGCCCTTGGTCCAACACCAGCTCGGCGCCGATCGCGTCCGCCCGCTTGCGCATGCCCCGCAGGCCATTGCCCCGATCGCTGCGCTCGGCGGACCCCTCGCCGAGCCCGACGCCGTCGTCTTCGATGACCAGCCGCCACCGCCCCCGACCGACCGCCTCCAGCACGATCTGCACCCGGCTCGCCCGTGCGTGGCGGCTGACGTTGTGCAGGGCCTCGAGCGCGATGAGCTGCACGCCGCGCAGCACGTCCAGACCCAGCCCCGCGGTCGCGTCGGCGGGCGGGCGGGTCACGTGCAGGCCACCCCCGTCGTCGAGCTCGCCCAGCAGATCCCGGGCGCGCTCGTCGATGAAGACGCCCAACGCACCGATCCGCAGGGACTCGGGCTTGAGCGACCAGACGATGGCCCGCATCGCGCCGCCCAGCTCGTCGGCGGTCTCCCGCACCCTGCCAGCGACGTCCCTGCGGCTGTCCTCGGGCAGGTCCCCCTCGAGCAGGCCGCCCAGCAGCTCGATGGAGGCGAGGCCAGCGCCCACCTCGTCGTGCAGGTCCATCGCGATGCGGGTGCGCAGGCGCTCGGCGGACAGGCGCATCAGGAAGCGCAGGCGGTAGAGCAGGGCGGCGATGATCCCGGCGGCGACAAGGGCGAGCGCCCACAGCTCGAGGCGGCCGTACCACGGCAGGGGCACGGCGATGGACACGGTGGCCGGCGGCTCGCTCCAGTGGGCGCCGTCCAGGGTCGCCTGCACGCGCACCTGGTGGTCCCCGGCGGGCAGGCCGTACAGCTCGTAGGTGGCGCGGCGGGTGGGCTCGGACCAGGCGCCGTCATCGAGCCGCATGCGGTAGCGCAGCAGGCGAGGCGCCTTGTAGGAGGCTGCCGCAAAGCGCAGGCTGATCCTGCTGTCCGGACTGGGAAGCCGCAGGGTCCCGCTCGCAGGCTGACCGTCGATCCGCGCTTCGAGCACGCGCACATGGGGCCTGTTCTGGGGCGGCACCCGGGCCGATGGCGGCACCTTGGCCAGCCCCGAGGCGGCGGTGAACCACAGGGTGCCGTCCGGGTCCTCGACGACGTCGGTGGGCTTGTTCACCAGGCCTGCCAGCCAGCCGGCCAGCGACTCCTCCACGAGCCAGCCCTCGGGAAGATCGGGGCGGTCGTGGACGCGCACGACGGTCGCGTGGGAGAGCACCCAGACGCCGCCGCGGGGGGACGCGCCCAGTCCGGTGACTGAGCGGCTGGGCAGGTCGGCGCTGGCCGGGTGGGGCTCGAAGCGCGCGCCGTCGTGGCGGAACAGCCCACCGCCATCGCTGGCGGCCCAGACGTTTCCGGCGTCGGTCTCGACCATGGCGCGCACGTTGGCGGCGCGGGGCAGAGGCTCGCACGACCAGTCTGGTGTGCCCGCGTCCACCGCGGCGAGGGCAGCGCGACACACCTGGGGTCCGGACGCGATCCACAGGGTGCGGCCTCGGTCGGACAGCAGCACGAAGCGGTAGCCGGCGTTGGGCAAGCCCCGCTCGAAGGGCAGCTCGGCCACCCGCTCGGGCGCGTCACGGCCCCCGGCGGCCAAGCGATACAGCCCGGTGTTGGCGGTGAAGAGCACGCTGCCGTCCGCGTGGCTCGCGCAGTGGTCTCCGAAGTTGGACCACGCCCGGATCGGCCACACCGCCCGCTCCTCCCCGAGAGGCCCCAGCGCCACGAACGCCCGGCTCCGATCGGCCCGCGAGGACAGCCCCCAGGCCAGGCCAGCGCCATCGAGGCACAGCTTGGTCTTCACCGGAAGCCGGTTCTCGAAGCGGATCCGCTCGGTCTGCCGGTCCAGCATGGCCCAGCCCTGCCAGGTGCCGAACCACAGGCGATCCTCCGTGGCGGTGGCATAGCGATAGGCCGCCTGGATCGTGCCATCTGTCGCGTCGAAGCGCACGGCGTCCGGATCCGCCAGCAGGCCCAGCCCCCGGAACGAGCCCATCCACAGCGAGCCCTCGTGGTCGACCATCAGCGGCCCGCTGGAGCTGACGCCGTACTCCCCATTCGCGTGGCGCTCCGGCACCAGGACTCCGTCCACGACAGCGTCCTCGCGGAAGCGGTAGAGCGCGCGCCCGCTGGACATCCACACGTCCCCACCGCGCACCGTGAGGTCCCGGAACGACTCGTCGTTTCCGTACTGCCCGACCAGCGTGCCGTCGGGCTCG
>CALATR010000997.1 GCA_937891875.1 uncultured Pseudomonadota bacterium
CGGGCGGGCAGCGAGTCTCGTCGTCTCTGCCGATCAAGAAGAGGACGACTGCCCGGCAGGAACTGGCCTCACAGGCCCTTGATTCCGGGCTTCAGCCCCCCACCCTCCGACCCGCCAGCCTCCCTCCGTCAGACCTCCGGAGCTCAGCTCCTCCGTTGTGAAAGCCGGCGTCCGAAGCTCCGATAGCCCCTCTGTGCCCCCCTCTGTGCCTCTGAGCCTCTGTGCCGAGCGGTTCCCCGCCCCGGCCCCCCGGCCCCCGGCCCCCGGACCCTACGGCCCCACGATCCGATACACCCCGCCCCCGCTCAGGTCCGCCACATACACCCGCCCCTTTCCGTCCAAGCCGAACGTGCTCGGGTGGATCGGGTACCTCCCCAGGGCGTGCGGCTGGCCGATGTCGGTGCCGGGCTCGGCGGGTAGATCGGCGGCCCAGAGGCGGCCGCTGCCGTAGTCGCCGAAGACGTAGCGGCCGTCCAGGCCGGGCACACCGGAGCTCGTGGGCACGACCCCGCCGGTGACGCTGCTGCCGTCGCGGCGGTCGTACTGCCAGACAGGCCCGGTGAAGCCCTGGTTCGCGCAGGGCTCCTTCAGGCAGGAGCGGCCCTCCATGTTGGACCAGCCCATGTTGCCGCCGGCCGGGACCAGGTCGATCTCCTCGATCTCGTTCTGGCCGACGTCACCGGCGATGATGCGCCCGTCGGGGGTGAAGGCGAAGCGCCAGGGGTTGCGCAGGCCGTAGGCGAAGATGGCGTCGTCCACGGCGGGGTTGCCGACGAAGGGATTGTCGGCGGGCACGTCGTAGCCCCCGTCCGCCTTGGGCGCGATCCGCAGGATGCTGCCCAGGAGCGTCTTGCCGTTCTGGCCGTTTCCCTGCGGATCAAAGCCCGAACCGCCGTCCCCGAGCGCGACGTAGAGGTGGCCGTCCGGGCCCATCTGGAGCTGGCCGCCGTCGTGGTTGACGTAGGGCTGGCCGACGCTGAGCACCACTGGGCCGGGCTTGGGGGCCTCCAGGGTCTTGGGGTCGCAGGTCCAGCGGGTGACGACGCCGCGGTCGCCCGAGGGCGGGCTGTGGTGCACGTAGAAGACCCCGCTCTGCTCGAAGTCGGGGGAGAACGCGAGGCCGAGCAGCCCCATCTCCGAGCGGGTGTGCACGTCGACCGTGAACCAGGGGCGGGCGCTGCCGGCATCGGGGGCGAGCAGGCGCGCCTGGCCGGTCTTCTGCAGCACCGCGACGTAGTGGCCGTGTCCAGGGACGGCCTGGATGTCGGTCACCTGGGGCAGGTCTTCCGCGACCCGGACCAGGCGGACGGGCAGGTGGGGGCGGTCGGCGTCGTTGCCGTCGAAGGTGCCGCTCATCTCGGCCTCCGCGGCGTTGCTGCGCAGGCCCATGACCAGCACCTCCTCGAGCCCGTCCTGGTCGACGAGGATCGCGGTGATGACCACGGCGCTGCCGACGAAGGCGAGGATGGGGACGATGCGCCACAGAGCGGAGGATGAAGCCATGGCCCTCTGCTAACCCCGACCGGCTATGCGGGCGGCATGCGCGTCCTCCTGCTGACCCCTCCGATGACCCAGCTCAACACGCCCTACCCGGCGACGAGCTACCTCACTGGCTTCCTCCGCGAGCGTGGCCATGACGCCCGCCAGGTCGACCTCTCCCTGGCCCTGGCCCTGCGCTGGCTCTCCCGCGAGGGCCTGACCGAGGTCGCTTCCCAGGTGGCGGGGCACCCCGCCCGGTTCAGTCACGCTTCGGTCGCCCACTTCCTCGAGCACGAGGACGCCATCGTGCGCGCGGTCGAGCCGGTCGTGCGCTTCCTCCAGGGCCGCGACAACGCCGTCGCCTACCGGATCGTCGCCGGCATGCTGCCCGAGGGCCCCCGCTTTGCCGCACTCGACCGGTTTGCGGACTCCAATGGGTATGCCGACAACTTCGGTGAGGACGACCCCCTGGGCTGGGCCTTCGGCGCGCTCGGGCTGTCCGACCGCGCCCGCCACCTGGCCACCCTGTTCGTGGAGGACCTGGCCGACGTGGTCACAGCCGCGGTCGATCCCCACTTCGGTCTGGTGCGCTACGCCGAGCGCCTGGGCCACAGCCAGCCCACCTTCGACCCCTTGCTGGACGCACTCGACGGCGAGGACACCCTGCTCGACCGCTGGCTCGACGAGCTGGCCGACGCGACGCTCTCGCAGCACGATCCCGACCTGGTCGCCATCACCGTGCCCTTCGCCGGCAACGCGTACGGTGCCCTGCGGGTCGGCCGTCGCGCCCGGGCACACCTCGGCGATCGCGGCCTGGTCGTGCTCGGCGGCGGCTGGGTCAACACCGACCTGCGCGAGCTGGCCGACCCGCGCATCTTCGACTTCGTCGACCGCATCACCCTGGACGCCGGCGAGCGTCCGCTGCTCCAGCTGGTCGAGGGCGGCCCGCCGGTGCGCACGATGCGCCGCGCGGCCGACACGGTGGTGCTGGACAGCGATCCCCTCGTGCCCGACGTGCCCTTCGACCAGACCGGCACGCCGACCACCGCCGGGCTCCAGCTCGACGGCTACCTGGGACTGCTCGACACGCTGAACCCGATGCACCGGTTGTGGGCGGACACCCGGTGGAACAAGCTCACCGTCGCCCACGGCTGCTACTGGCGGAAGTGCGCCTTCTGCGACACCTCCCTCGACTACATCCGCCGCTACGAGCCCGCCGACGCGGTCCGCCTGGTCGACCGCATCGAGGCGCTCGTCGACGAGACCGGCCAGACCGGCTTCCACTTCGTCGACGAGGCCGCGCCCCCCGCCCGCCTGGAGGCCCTCGCGAAGGAGCTGCTGCGCCGGGACCTCGCGATCACCTGGTGGGGAAATGTGCGCTTCGAACGTTCATTCACGCCCGATCGCGCCGAGCTGCTGGCCGCGAGTGGCTGCGTCGCCCTGACCGGTGGCCTCGAGGTCGCCTCCGATCGCCTCCTGGCCCTCATGGACAAGGGCGTCAGCGTGCCCCAGGTGGCCCGGGTGACCCACGCGCTCACCAGCGCGGGGATCCTCGTGCACGCCTACCTCATGTACGGGTTCCCCACCCAGACGGTGCAGGAGACGGTCGACGCGCTGGAGGTCGTGCGGCAGCTCTTCCTCGCGGGCTGCCTGCAGAGCGCCTACTGGCACCGCTTCGCCCTGACGGTCCACAGCCCGATCGCCCGCGATCCCGACCGCTACGGCATCACCATCCCCGAGGTGCCCCCCGCCACCTTCGGCCGCAACGACCTCCCCTTCGTCGACCCCACCGCCGCCGACCACGACCGCCTCGGCCCGGCCCTGGAGAAGGCGCTCTACAACTACCTGCACGGCATCGGCCTGTTCGAAGACGTGCAGACGTGGTTCGAGGGCGAGGTGCCGGCGACGACGGTGGCGCCGGACTGGATCGAGGAGGCGCTGGGCGGGTGAGGATCGTTGGCGTCTGACGAGGTGTTTTGGTGGTGAGTGGCGGTTTGGGGGGAGTGGCGGGACGGTCTCTGGTCGCTGGTCTCTGGGGCCTGGTTCGCGCGGGGGACTCGGGCGCTCATCTGCAGTGATCCGGAGCTCGGTCTGTGGTTCCTTGCAGGCTGCAGCTTCGACCGCGTCATCGAAC
>CALATR010000998.1 GCA_937891875.1 uncultured Pseudomonadota bacterium
CGTAGCCAGCTACGCCAACGCCCCGGTTGGCGACGGTGTCGACCCGGGGGCTGACGGTGGTGTCGGTGCTGGTGGGAAGCGCGGTGCAGCCGATGCGCCCGAGGCCGAGGATGTGCTGTCGGTCGCCTACATCGATGACGCCGGCCGACTCGTCTACAAGGCGACGAACACGCGGCTGCCCTACTTCAACCGCGGCTCTGCCCTCGAGGGCAAGCAGTTCGTCGGCAAGGAGGAGCTGCCCGACGGGCTGATCGTCTACCGGGCCTGGGACCCCAACACCCGCCAGCTCGAGCAGATCCAGCGGCCCTCGAGCGCCGTGCTCGCGCGACAGCGCAAGGCGTACGGCGAGGAGCAGCGGGCCCAGCAGGACCAGGTCGACGCCGAGACCGAGTCTGCCAACGACGCTGACGACGTCGAGTTCGGCGGCCTGAGGCGACGCGACCTCGAGGCCGGCGCAACGACGCTGTCGTCCCTCAAGAACTCCCTGACCGCCGGCGGAGGTGGTGAGTGAACAAGCCCATGAACACGGCGCTGGTCGTCGGTGGCGTCGCCGCTGCCGCGCTGACTGCGGTGGGGGTCGCCTACGCGGTGTCCTCCGCAGCCGCGAGCAACCCCAACGGCGCGCTGCCCAGCAATCGCGGGATCGGCAACGACGACATCATCGGCAGCGCGTTCGTCGACGAGCAGGGCCGACTCGTCTACAAGCTCACCAAGAAGCGCCTGCCGTTCTTCAACCGCGGCTCGGCCCTCGACGGCAAGCAGTTCGTCGGCAAGGAAGAGCTGCCCGACGGGCTGATCGTCTACCGGGCCTGGGACCCCAACACCCGCCAGCTCGAGCAGATCGAGATCCCGTCGAGCGCCATGCTGGCGCGCCAGCGCCAAGCCTACCTCGAGGAGAAGCGCGCCGAGCAGGCCCAGGCGGACGCCGAGCGGCGCAGCGGCCGGGGCAAGAAGGTGCTGCGCACCCTCGGGATCATCGGCGAAGGGGTGGCGAATTGGCTTACCGCCGGCGGCTACAAGCAGGCGAAGGCCAGCTTCCAGTCGCTCAAGAAGTCCGACGACGAGTCGGGCTCGACCAGCGCCGACGACGGCCTCGAGATCGTGCCCAGCGAGGCCGACGCCGCCGAGCAGAGCCTGCGCAACGAGGGTCTGCACGGCGCTGCCGACACCGTGGACGACGTGGAGCACACCGGTGCCGCGCTCGCCGACACGTCTGCCGACTCGACCACGACCTGACCCAACACGCCCACGCTGCGCACCGGTCCGTGGTGGACCGGTCTGCACGGTGTGTGCTTCCATCGATCGGGAGATCGCAATGAGCTCCGAAGACTCCGTCCACGACTCCGACCGGAAGAAGAAGGGCCCGCCCAAGTGGCTTCGCTGGGTCGCCCGCCAGCTCGTCGAGCTCGCGGTGTCGCACCTCGACCTCGACGGGGACGGCAAGGTCGAGCCCCACGAGGTGATCACCTGGCTCCTCGAGGAGGTCGTGCAGCCCGCCCTCGAGGACAGCCCGAAGGTCCGGACCTGATGCCGGGCAGCGGCGC
>CALATR010000999.1 GCA_937891875.1 uncultured Pseudomonadota bacterium
CATGGTCATCCACGACGCCTCCAAGCAGGCCGTCGACTACGGCACCCTCGCCGAGGCCGCGTCCAAGCTGTCCGTGCCCGTCGATCCGCCGCTCAAGCCGCGCTCCGCGTGGAAGCACATCGGGACCAGCGCGCCGCGCCTCGACATCCCGGACAAGGTCTTCGCCAAGGCCGAGTACGGCATCGACGTGCACGTGCCCGAGCTGCGCTACGCGGCCATCCTGCCGCCCCCCGTCGCCAACGCGAAGGTCACCGGCGTAGCCAACGAGGCCGAGCTGAAGGCCCGCCGCGGCGTCGAGACCGTCGTGGTGATGGACGACTGCGTCGCGGTCGTCGCCGACAACCCCTGGCGGGCCGAGCAGGCCGTGCGCCAGGCGAAGCTGGTCTTCGACGAGCCCGAGGGCGGCCGGAACAGCGAGGAGAAGCTCGTCGACAAGCGCCGGACCGCGGTGCACGGCGACGGCCTCGACGCGGTGAAGTCCGAGGGAGACGCGCTGGGGGCGCTGGAGGGCGGGACGGTCGTCGAGGCCGAGTACCAGGTGCCCTTCCTGTCGCACAGCCCGATGGAGCCGATGAACGCGACGATCTGGAAGGAGAACGGCATGCTCCACGTGGCGAGCGGGGTGCAGAACCCGCTGGCCTCCCGCGCATTCGTCGCGAAGAAGCTGGGTGTTCCGCTGGAGGACATCCAGTTCCACGCCAAGACCATGGGCGGCGGGTTCGGTCGGCGCGGCGCGCTGCTCGAGTACAACCTCAACTGGCTGCGCCAGGCCGTCGAGATCCACCAGGCCCACGGGGGCCCGGTCAAGCTCACCTGGTCCCGGGAGGCCGACACCCGGCTGTCCACCATGCGCCAGGCCGATCTGGCCCGCATGCGCGGCGTCGTCGGCGCGGACGGCAAGCCGACGGCCTGGGTCTCCGAGTTCTGGTACCCGGTCGGGTCCGGGGACGAGGTCGCCCCCCACTACGCCATCCCCAATGTGCGGATCGCCCACGCCGGCGGTGAGCCCGCCCTGCCCTACTGCTACTGGCGAAGCGTCGACATGTCGGTGCACGGCTTCTTCATCGAGAGCTTCATCGACGAGCTCGCCGAGGCCGCCGGCAAGGACCCCCTCGACTACCGCCTGTCGCTCCTCGACCCCAGCTCCCGCCACGCCGGCGTGCTGAACAAGGTGCGGCAGATGAGCGGCTGGGATCGCGGCCGTCGGCGCGGTGATCGCGCGCTGGGCGTGGCCATGACCGCCTCCTTCGGCAGCATCGTGGCCCAGGTCGCAGAGGTCAGCGTCGAGGGCAAGACGCCCCGGGTGCACCGGGTCTGGTGCGCCATCGACTGCGGCACCGCGGTCAATCCCGACGGCGTCATCGCCCAGATGCAGGGCGGCATCCAGTTCGGTCTGTCCGCCGCCCTGTTCGGCGAGATCACCCACGACGAGAACGGCGGCGTGAAGCAGAGCAACTTCCACGACTACCGGGTGGTCCGCTTCAAGGAGGCCCCGCGGGTCGAGGTCGCCATCGTCGACTCCCCCGACGCCGCCCTCGGCGGTGCGGGCGAGCCCGGCGTGCCGCCCATCGCTCCGGCGGTCGCCAACGCCGTCGCTGTGCTCGCACCACGGCCGCGCAGCCTGCCCATCCGGGTGGGGTGAAGACCGGCGACTCCTGCGCCTACAACGCCAGGAAGTCGCCGTCGTCGAAGCTGTAGGCCAGCATGCCGTCCCCGGCGTAGCCCACGCCGCCGCCGGGGATGGTGAAGGTGTCGCCGCCGCCGTTCCAGCCGGGGTTGGGGCCCGCGTGTGGTCGGCCGAGCATGGCCTGCACCCCAGTCCGGGTCATGCCGATCGGATCCGCCATGTACTGCTCGGTCGCGCGCTCGAGCATCCCGGGGGGCACTCCGGCGAGCCCGTGCAGGGTGGCGACCGCGTCGTCCGCGGCGGCCTGGAGCAGCGGGACCAGACGGGTGGGCAGGGCCATGGCGAGGACCCGGACCGCCTCCCGTGCCCGCTGCGCACCCGGGAGCACCGTGCCATGGCGCTCGCCGGCGGCGCCGACGATGGCCCACATCATGATCGCGTCGTCGACGAAGCCCAGGCCGCCGGGCAGGTCGTCGCGAACGAGGTCGACCGGGCCGACCAGGTAGGCGAGCCCCATCGTGAGCAGCATGCGGGACTCGGGGGAGATCTCCTGTCCCAGCTCGCCGGCCATCGCCCGAACGAGGGCAGGCATCCCGCGCAGCTCGCGGATCGTGCGTGACGCGATCACCTGGGAGGCGACCACCGCGTCGCGGCCGCGCAGGCCCCCTCGCAGTCCGGCAAAGGCGTCGGCCTTCACGTCGCGCAGGGCCGCGGCGAACCCGGGTGCATCGCGATCCTCGTGCAGGGAACCCAGGCGCTCGGCGACCACGGGGACCAGCTCCAGCAGACCGACCGTCATGCTGCCTCCTCGGTGGGACAGGGGCTGACCGGTGCAGAAGCAACGGGCGTGCCACGAGGTGTTGCCGTCAAGAGGCAGGTCGATGCTGCAACATACGGGGCATTGTCCGCACGCCCTGTGCGAATCCGAACGCCCCCCAGGGGGTCGCCCCCAGCCCCGGAGCCCGCGATGGCGCTCGGCTACGAGACCTTCTCCCTGTTCTACGACCCCGCGATCGAACGGATCTACGCCCCGTTTCGCGAGCGCATCGCCGAGGCCGCCCGGCTCTCCCCCACCGACCGGGTGCTCGACCTGGCCTGCGGGACCGGCCAGGGCCTCGCCGCCGAGGTCGCACGGGTGCCCGAGGGGGAGGTGGTCGGACTCGACCTCTCGCCGGGCATGCTCACGCGCGCCCAGGCCCGCATCGAGAAGCACGGCTGGGGCAACGTCCGGCTGGTGCAGGGCACCATCGACGACGTGGACGGTGCGTTCGACGCCGTGATCGTCACCCTCGGCCTGTCTGCCATCGGTCCGTGGCAGGAGGTGTTCCGGAGCACGTTCGACCGGCTCCGTCCCGGCGGTCGCTACGTCATCTTCGACGTGCACGCCGAGCGCTGGGTCCCGCAGAAGACCTGGGTGCAGCTGCTCGCCGGGGCCGATCTCGACCGCAAGGTGTGGGAGCCCCTTCACGCGGTCGCCGAGGATCCCACCCTCGAATGGCTCGACGGCTCGATCCACGTCCACGGCGGCCGCCTGTTCATCGCAACGGGCGTGCGACCGGCTTGAGCGCGCACTATCCGGGGACCCCGCAAGGAGTGTCTCCATGAACGTCTACCGTCCTCCCCTCGACGAGTTCCGCTTCCTCCTCGAGACCTTCGGCTACAGCGAGAACGTCCATTCGATGGAGCGTTTCGCCGAGTTCGACCTCGACACCTGCACCGACCTCATCGAGTCGTTCGCCACCTACTGTGTCGACGTGCTCCTCCCACTGAACGAGGTCGGCGACAAGGTGGGCGTGCACTTCGATCCCGAGGCACGCTCGGTCACCATGCCGGAGGGCTTCCGCGACGCCTACCAGGGCTTCATCGAGAACGGCTTCGGCAGCGTGCCCTTCGATCCCGAGCACGGCGGCCTCGGCGCGCCCTTCTGCGTCTCCACCCTCGCCAGCGAGGTCATGAGCGCCTGCAACAAGAGCTTCTCCATGTGCCCCGGCCTGACCGCGGGCCTGGTCGACGCGCTCGAGGCCAACGCCGACGAGGTCCTGTCCGCAAAGTTCCTCGAGAAGCTCGTCTCCGGCGAGTGGACCGGCACCATGGCGCTGACCGAGCCCCAGTGCGGCACCGACCTGGGCCTGATCACCACCCGCGCCGAGCCGGAGGGTGACCACTACCTGCTCACCGGCACCAAGATCTGGATCACCTTCGCCGACCACGACATGGCCGACAACATCGTCCACCTCGTGCTCGCCCGCCTGCCCGACGCCCCTCCCGGCATCAAGGGCATCAGCTGCTTCCTCGTGCCGAAGTTCCTCGACGACGGCACCCGCAACCCGGTCTTCGTCGGCGGCACCGACCACAAGATGGGCATCCACGCCTCCCCCACCTGCGTGCTCAACTTCGAGGGCGCCAAGGGCTGGATCGTCGGTGAGCCCCACCGGGGCATGAAGACGATGTTCGTCATGATGAACGCCGCCCGCCTGCAGGTCGGCGCGGAGGGCGTGGCGCTCGGCGAGGCCAGCTACCAGAACGCCCTGGCGTTTGCGAAGGACCGCCGCCAGAGCCGCAGCCTCGACCCCAAGAAGCAGGATCGCGACGCGGCCGCGGACAACATCCTGGTGCACCCCGACGTCCGCCGCATGCTGCTGACGGTCAAGTCCACCACCCAGGCCCTGCGCGGCCTCGTGTGCTGGATCAGCATGAACTACGACATCATGCACCACTCCGCGGACGAAGACGCCAGGAAGAAGGCCAATGATCTGGTCGCCCTCCTGACGCCCATCATCAAGAGCTACGGCTCCGAGCGCGGCTTCCTGAACGTCAGCGAGGCCATGCAGGTCATGGGGGGCGCCGGCTTCACCCAGGACTGGCCGGTCGAGCAGTACCTGCGCGACGTGCGCATCGCGATGATCTACGAGGGCACGAACCACATCCAGGCGCTCGATCTGGTTGGTCGCAAGCTGCCCACCGGCGGAGGACGCCTGATGCGCGTCTTCGCGGCAGAGGTCCAGGAGCTGCTCACCCCCGCGCTCGCCGATGAGCGCCTCGCCGCCCTGGCCCAGCCCCTCGCCAAGGAGGCCCAGCGCCTCAGCCAGACCACGATGGAGCTGGGAGCGGCCGCCATGGCCGACAACGAGGTCATCGGCGCTGTCAGCTCGGCGTACCTCAACCAGTTCGCCCTGGTCACCCTCGGCTACATCTGGCTCCGCATGGCGAAGCAGGTCGTCGACCTGCCCGAGGACGACGCGGTCCGCCGCTCCAAGCTCCAGCAGGCGCGCTTCTACATGGAGGTCGTGCTGCCCGAGGCCGGCACCTTCGCCAAGCGGGTCAAGGTCGGCAAGGGCCCGGTCACCGAGATCGACGTCGAGCTGCTGTAGGCGCTGGCCGCCCGCCGCCCGTGCGTCAGTCGACGCCGAGGTGGCGGGCGAGCTTCTGCATGGTCTGCAGGCCCAGCTCGACCGCCCCGAAGCCGATGACCACGGCGCGACGTTCGGCGGTCGGGTGGAGCTGCCGCAGCGTGAGCACGGTCTTGCCGTCGGACTGCTGATCGAACGTCAGGGTGACCCGGAAGCGGTTGGGGTCGTCGTCGACGTCGGAGCCGTGGTCCAAGACGATCCGTTCGTCGGGCACGACCTCGAGGTAGTCGAAGCGGTTCGTGTAGGGCGTGCCATCCGGGGCGACCATGTCGAACCGCGCGCGCCCGCCGGGGCGCACGTCCATCTCCCGCACGGTGCAGGAGAAGCCCGCCGGGCCGAACCAGTCGCAGAACGCGTCGGGGTCCGTCCACGCGGCGAACACGGCGGCGGGTGGCGCGGCGAGCACGCGCACGAGCACGACCTCGCGGTCCAGGGACCAGGTGTTGGGGTCGTTCAAGACAGGACTTCCGTTCATGGCTTCTGCTCCGTCGGGGTCTGGGATTGTTCCGCGGTCCGGCGGAGGTGAGCCTCGAGTCGATCGAGGCGTTGCTCCCACGCAGCCCGGGTGTGCTCCGCCCACGCGGCGATCTCGACCAGCGGCTCGGGCTGCAGGCGACACGGCCGCCGCTGCCCGTCCCGACCCCGGCTGATCAGTCCCGCGTGCTCCAGCACCTTGAGGTGCCGCGAGATGGCCGGGAGGCTGATCGGAAAGGGCTCTGCCAGCTCCTGCACGTTCGCCTCACCCTCGGCCAGCCGCCGCACGATGGCCCGGCGGGTGGGGTCGGAGAGCGCTGCGAACACGGCATCAAAGCGGTCGGGCGCCGGCAGGGTCATGGTCTTCGCTCCGGCAGGTATTTCACACACTGGTTAAATAACCAGAGTGTTAAATACGATCCACCAAGCGGACGAAGATCCTCGAGGTCCATCCACGCGTCGGACCTACTGCTCCCTGGGAACCGGCCCGTCCGGCATGTCCCGCACCCGGATCGGCGCCTCCACGAGGGGGGCGCCGAGCCCGCGGTAGGTGGGTACCGGCTTGCCCCGATCCGCGTCGCGCTGCTGGGCGAACTGCATGCGCCGCGCGAACGTGGTGTCGAAGAGCCCATAGGCGTTGAGCACGCGAAAGCTCTGGTACCAGGCCTCGATCTCGTCGGGGTCGTACGCTTGATCCAGCTCGCGGCGGCCGGTGTTGCCCTGGACCTGACCCCAGTGCACCCGGCCGTTGTCGCCGAACTCGGCGGTGAAGCGGTCCGCCCAGGCGCCGACCACCTCCTTGGCGCACGGCTTGTCGCCCGGCTCGAGGTTGCGGGCGCGGTTGTTCTTCACCGCCTCGGTCAGCTCCGCCGTGCACACCGGCAGCAGCTCGCCGTTCCGCTTCCAGCGCACCATGGACAGAAAGCCGCGCCGCCCGGTCGCGAAGCGCACGCCGAAGGGGTTCACCAGGCGGGTCTTGCGCGGCAGGAAGCGCTTCAGGTCGCCGACCTCGAGGTTGGTCTTGAGGATCCAGTCGACCAGCTCGGCGCCGCGATCGGCGGGCACCATGAACTCGGTGCCCCACGCCTGGACGAACTCGCCCTGGCCGAGCTTGAGCACCCGGTAGCAGCGGTCGGCGAACTCCCCCACCCGGCGGCCCTTGACCAGGGAGCGGTTGGCGAGCCGGGTGATGGTGTTGCCCAGGTTGCCGCCCAGGTTGACGTTGCGGGCCAGGCCGCCCGCCCACTTCTGGGGGATCTCCCGGACCTCCTCCTGGTAGTTGAGGTCGTAGGTCCACGCGTTGCGGTAGACCTCGGTGGTCGCCCAGTCGTGCACGTTGTCGAAGGGGTTCGAGTTGACCACCAGCTCGTAGCGCCAGCCCTCGGCGGTGAAGTCGTTGGGCGGGTGGCGCATCCGCTCGAACAGGTTGCCGCGCACCTCGGTCCACGGCCGGCCGACCCGGCGTTCATACAGGAAGTACGCGGGTTTCACGCGCATGACGTACGCGACGATGATCCCCATGGTGCCCATCGCGACGATGGCCGACTCGAACAGCCTGCTGTCCTGCACCAGCCGCCAGGGCACGCCCGCGCGCTCGGTGCGGAACAGGTCGGGCTCGGTGATGGCGTCGGCAGGATCGGGCTCGATCTGCACGACCTCCCAGCGCGGCCCCTCGGGGGTGTCGAGGCACGTGATGACGACGACCGCCTCGACCGAGTCGGCGACGGCCCCCTCGGCCACCCCCGCGCCGTGGGTGCCCGTCGAGATGGCGCCGGCGAGGGTCTGTCCGTCGAAGCTGCCCTGGGTCTCGATGGCGAGCCCCTGGGTCCACAGGGTCTCGTTGAGGGCACAGATGGTGATGCCCGCGCCGACCATCGCGAAGTAGCGGGGATCGTCGGCCTCGGCGTGCCGGCGGATGAACGCGGGGTCGAACTCGGTCCGACCGGGCAGCACCTGGTTGATGCCCTCGATGTGGAGCACGACGGCGCGACCGCCCTCGACGCGCTTGTAGACGTCGGAGCTCGAGTGCCGGGAGCCGACGGCACAGAAGCGGATGGGCTGGTTGAGGCCGCGAGGGTCGGGGCAGGCGGTGGCGAGCGCGTCATAGGTCTCGGCGATCCGCCGCTCGAAGTGCAGGTCGTTCTCCGAGGGCCAGACGTGGCAGTCGGTCGAGCTGGGCTTGCCGTTCAACCTGGCCTTCTGGAGGTTGCGCTTCACCCGGCCCGGCCCCTCCATGCTGGACGCGGTCGCGCCCCACAGGCCGCACGAGGGCAGGCTCTGCTTGTCCACGACAATGCGGGCGTCGTAGTGGAACGGCTCGCCGTAGTAGTTGACGAACCCGGCCGGGCCGATGTCATCGGACCAGCGCCGCTCCCGCCGACCGATCCACTTCAGGTAGTGCGGCGGGTGGCAGGGCCTCGTGTCTGCCGCCGCCAGCGCCTCCGCCGGGACGAGCTGCGTGGCCACGGCGCTGGCGGCGAGCCCGCTGACGAGGGCGCGGCGGGACAGGCGGAGCTCGGAGTCGTCGGTCAAGGATCCTCCCCTCTGCGGGAGGGTACACCCGGGGGGATCGCTGGTAGCATCCGCCCATGCTCACCCTGGTCCTGGTGTCGGTCCTCGCCCACGCCGACGTGCCGCCCCCCGCCGGCATGAAGCGCGTGCCCTACTACGCCGAGGTCCTGGGGGCGCCGTCCGGCGGCGATCGGGCCCTGGTGGTCTACCCCTGGTCGGGCTCGAACGGAGAGCCGAGGGCTGAGGTCACCGAGGTCCCGTCGAGCGGGAGAGTTCAGTTCGGACGCCGCATCATGGGCGCTCCGCGGTTCTGGCTCGTGCCGCGATCCGAGCTCGCGGCGGTGCAGGCCATGGACGCGCAGGCCCGGGAGCAGTGGTTCGACGCGGGGAATGCGGTGCAGTGCACCGGCGACGTGCCCGCGCCCGACCACGAGGTGACCCCGCTGGGGCCCTCCGAGGTGGTGGAGCGGTTCGCCCTCGACAGCGTCAGTGCCGACGCCTGCACCATCAGCCGGCTGGGCTTCATGGAGGGCAGCGGCACCGGCGGACCCCAGGGCTGCACCACGCCCGCGGGCTGCCTGTGCAGCACGACGTCGGGCGTGTCGAGCGTCGGATTGTTCAGCTTGCTCGCCCTGTTGTGGGGGAGACGGCGGCGCTCATGAGCTCCACGGCTCGGGCAGCTTCGTGCGCTTGGCCAGCTCCTTCGCCGTGATGTAGCCAGCGAGGGGCGGGGGGCGGCGGTCGAGGGGGAAGAACACCTGATCCATGAAGAAGGCCTCGCCGTCGAGGTAGACAGTGACGGTATACTCGATGGACTGCGCCAGCCAGGGCAGCCCCGGGTCGATGAGCTCTGGTGTCGCGTCCAGGCCGACCAGCTCGACGTCGTCGCGCTCGGCGAGGCGGGAGATCACCTCCTCCCACTCCATCATGAACGTGTTGGCGGTCGCGGTGCCCAGCACCAGGTTGCTGGCCACCTGCGGCTTGTCGGACAGGCCGCCGAAGCGATGCGCGGCGAGGTGCAGCCACTCGAAGTCCGTCCCCAGGCCCAGGCTCGCCGCCACCGCCGGGGCCTCCTGCCCCATCACCGTGCCCTGGCTGCGCTCGCGGTCCGAGCCCTTCCACCGGCGGATCGTGGAGGCGTCCAGCGCTCCAGTGATCGAGCCGAAGTCGTCGCGCTCCTCGGACTCCAGCGCGACCGTCAGCTTGCGGGCAGCGTCCAGGACGCGGTCCAGATCGATCGGCGGCGCGTCGGGGGAGGGGCGGGTGAACACGGCGAAGCCGAGGATCCCGTTGCGGTGGTGCTCGACCAGGTTCTTCGCGCGCGGAACGCCCGCGTCACGAGTGACGATGAGATCGGCCGTGGCGGACTTGCGGATCCGGGAGGTCAGGTCGACGCATGCGTCGTCGGAGTAGCGCTCCTCGTCCAGCACGATGATCGTGTCGACGTCCGCGAAGCGCCCGAACGGGTTGTCGTGGTCGGACGCACCCCCGCCCACCTGCTTGAGGACCTCGACCTGGCTCCAGTCCTCGTTCATGACGGCCGGAAAGGACACCCGCACCAGGAACCTGCGCCCGGTCACCAACCCCTGGACCGGGATGGTGTAGGTCTCGAAGACCCGGCGCTGGAACACGCCCTTGCGAGAGTGGTCCTTCGCCTTGCCCTCCTCGCCCTCCGGCAGCACCACCCGCATGCGCTGGAGCTTGTCGTTGAACGAGTCCGGCAGGCGGCTCGGCAGCGGCTCGAAGCCCGAGGACGGTCCCGCCTCACCGGACTGGCTCTGGTAGTCGTCCGCCATGAACGTGGCCGTCGAGGAGCTGGCCTCCTGGCTGTGGTCCACGTCGCTGCGGACGAGCTCGCTGGGACTGTAGGACTGGGACACGGGAACCTCCGGCTTCGTACCCAGAGGATACCGAGTCCAGCACGAATCTCGATTTCGGCGCGTTTCACCGATCCCGAGCCGGTGTCGTCAGCTCGCCAGCTCCCTCCGCGCGGCCTCCGGCGTCAGGCCGGTCCAGGCCGCGAATGCGCGGAAGAAGGAGCTGGTCTCCTCGAAGCCCAGCAGGAAGCCGATCTCGGACGCCGTGAGGTCCGTGCGGGTCAGGTAGTGGCGGGCCAGCTCCTCGCGGACGCCCTGCAGCACGTCGGAGAACGTCGCTCCTTCCTCGCTCAGTCGGCGCTGCAGGGTGCGGCGGCTCATGGCGAGCCTGCGGGCCACCTCCTCGACCGAGGTCCTTCCGCTGGGCAGGCCCTCGAGGAGCACGCCGCGCACGCGCTCCACGGTGGTCGCGTCGGCGTCCAGCTCGGCGAGGCGGCGCTGGAGCGTGGGCTCGAACGTCTGCCACAGGGCCGGGTTGGCGGTGAGGAACGGTCGGGAGGCGTCGGCGTCGGAGAACGTGACCGAGGGGCGCTCCCCGCGCTCGACCGGGACCCCGAACCAGGCGGTGTAGGCGTCGTCGGCACCCAGCGGCACGGGCGAGGTGACCCGCAGGGGCTCGACCCGGTGGCGGGTGGCCATACGGGCAACATGGACCTTGAACGTGAGCTCTGCGCCGATGAAGCTGGGCGGGGGATCGATGCTGGGGTCGAGGTAGACGTAGGTCGTCGTCAGGGAGCCCGGCCGCTCGTCGATGTCGAGGCGCACCGGCGCCATGAGCTGCTTGTACCTGGAGATCCGGGAGAGGGCGGTCCGCAGGTCCGGACTGCACAGGGCCGCGAACAGCGTGGGCGAGAAGGCCTCGGCGGTGATCGACTCCGTGAACCGGATCGGGAACGTGGGATCGTCGACTTCCTCGTCCAGCGCGCGGATCAGCCCGAAGAAGACCGCGGGCGCCACGAAGCGCTCGGAGCGGGTGAGGAAGTCCTCGGGCAGTCCGGCCCGGCGCAGCAGGTCGGGCACGGAGATGCCAGCGTCCTCGAGGATCAGGGCCCAGCCGGTGTCCATGGCGTAGCCGCGCGTTCTCGACATGGTCGCTCCGCAGAGGGGGAGCTTCAGCGTAGGACCTCGCAGACGGGCGTGCACTCGCGAGCCGTGCCATCGCGCTGGCCGATCGCGCCAGCAACCGCGGAGGGGGTGTGGCATCCTGCGAATGAGGAGGGTGCATGCGGCGCCTCACCGAACCCATCTGACACCTCGCCCAACGTGCGCATAGGGGTCTCGTGCGCGTCGTGAACGGCGTGCGCATGGCCGTGTTGTTCTTGGTCGTCGTCGCCCTCGACGAGCTGGCCGGCGTCGCCTACGTCGGCATGCCCGACGTGCAGGCGAGCTTCGCCACCAGCACGGCGACCACGACCCTGGTCGTGTTCACCGCACCCTCCATCTTCGCCCTGCTCATCGAGCCCTGGCTGATCCTCGCCGCGGCCCGCCGCCCCGACCTGCGCAAGGCCTGGGTGGTCGGCGGGCTGGCCACGATGGCGGCCGGCATGCTCCTGGCCGGATTCGCGCCTTCTCCCTGGGTCCTCGCGCTGGCACTCGGCCTCGCCTTCCTCGGCAGCGGGCTCGGGACGAACCTCTCGCAGGTCGCGCTCATGGACGCGGAGCCCGACGCGCGGGAGACCTGGATGTCGCGCTGGGTGCTCGCCGGTGAGATCGGCGACATCGGCACCCCCATCCTGCTGGCCCTGCTCGGATGGCTGACGCTGGGCTGGCGGGAGGCGTTCTGGATCATCGGCGGCCTGCTGGCGCTGCACACGGTGATCCTGTCCCTGCGGACCTTCCCGGCGCCGGACACCCCGCTCGACGAGGAGACGCCGACGTTGCGCGGGCTGCTCTCCGGCGCCCTGTCCAACCCCCGCCTGCTCGCCTGGCTCGGCGCGGCCATGCTCTGCGGACTGCTCGACGACGCGTTCACCGGGTTCGCGTCCCTGTGGCTGGAGCAGACGTTCTCCGCCTCGCTGTCGACCCGCGGGGTGGTGCTGCTGTTCGGCAACCTCGGCGCCATCGCGGGGATCACCCTGTCCGAGCGGCTCCTGCGGACCGGCGTGTCCGGACGGACGATCCTGGTCTCGAGCGGGACCCTCGCATGTCTGGCATTGATCGCCTGGATCGCCGCACCTGACCTGATCACCTCCACGATCGCCCTCGCCGTCCTGGGCGGGTCGGTCGCCCCGCTGTGGCCCCTGGTCAAGGCCCGCGCCTTCGACGAACACGACGGCGATGGCGCCACCGTCGAGGCGCTCTCCAGCGCACTCGGTCTGGTCGAGATGGGCCTGCCCTTCCTGCTGGGCATCGTCGCCGACACCGTCGGGCTGGCCTTCGCGCTGGTCCTGATCGTGACCCAGCCCCTGGCGATCGTGGTGCTCGCGATCGTCGATCCGCGGGACGTGGCTGCACCGGGCGAGACCGACGATTAGGCCGGGAGCATGACCACGACCGTCATCGCATCTCGGCATCGGCGGACGCTGCGCCTGCTGCCCGCGCTGGGGCCCAGCCTTGACGTGGACGCCGTTCGCGAGGTGATGGCGCGGCATGGGCTCGAGTTCGTCGATTCCCAGGAGACGCGCCGGGCCAACGAGCTGATCCTCGCCTCTGGCCTCCCACCGACCAGCGCCATGGCGCTCGCAGAGGACCTCCGCGCCATCGGTCTGCACGTTCGTGTCCTCGACGGAACCCGGTTCACACGCAGCCGGCGAGTGTCCAGTGCCTACGCGTGGGTGGCGATCGCGGCGATACCCGGGCTGGGATTCTGCTACCTGGGCGTGACGAGCTTGATGGCTGCGCTCCAGTATGGCGCGGCGGCCCAGGTGGCCCCGGCGATCACGACCATCGTCATGGGTGCCATCCCATCCCTGTACGCCCTCATCAACTACACGGCGCTCCAGCGAGGCGGCGGCGCGAACCTGCGGATCGGCTTCGACCGCGCACGTCCGGTCTCGGAGACGAAGCTGCTCTCCGACCAGCTCTCGGATCTCGAGCGCGTCCTCCCATCCCACGTCGCCGGCCCCCTGCTCGAGCGGGCCCGCAAGCTCGAGGCCTACGCCCGCCGCGACCCCGACGGTCAGGCTGCCGCCGAGCTGCGCGCCCTGGTCGACGAGCTGAACGCGTCCGCCGATCAGGAGGCGGTCGCCGAGGCCCGGGCCCTGCGCGAAGAGGTGCTGCGCGCCCGACGCGCCCTCCAGGAGACCGGAGGTTTTTCCTGACTACTTGCCGGCCGGACCCACCGGCGTGTGCTCGTACAGCTCCATGGTCATGACGACCTCGCCGCCCGCTTCGCGCACCATCTTCACCGGCGGACCGGCGGCGTCCCAAGCGAAGAAGTAGTGCGTCACCGAGCGGTCGATCCCAGTGACCACGTACTCTCGGGTGAGGAAGCGCCCGGCCGGCACCTCGACCTCCACCTCGTCGGTCCAGGTGGTGGTGGCAGCGGGGAAGGCGGCGTGGTCGCGCAGCTCCTCCCACGTCGCGGTCATGGTCTGGGGAGCCGGCCCTTCCTCCTGACCCCACAGCAGCGTGATGCCCTCCATGGTCACGGACTCGGCGTCCGCGGAGACGACGCGCATCCTGCGGGCCAGCACGGCCTCGCCCTCCGTGATCCGGTGCAGCGAGGTGTAGCCGGGCTGATACGCGCTGCGGATGTGGGCGGCGGTGAACGGGGGTGGGAGCGTCGACGCAGGCTGTCCGTGCACGATCGCGATCACGTCGCGCGCCCGGTCGTTGGGGACGGGAAAGGACAGGACATACTGGGTGATCCGCCACTCGCCGCCCTGGAGCCGCAGGGCGCCCGAGCCGCGCACGGCCCCGTAGCGCTCGTGAGACAGGGTCTCGTAGAACCATGCGCTCCGGCCCTTGGGACCGAAGTGCACCTCCCGCTCCACCGGGGTGTACGCCCACGCGGGCGCCTCCTCGAAGTGGGGGGCGGCAAAGTCGCGGAAGGCGGGCAGGTCCCAGCGCTCGGCGGGGTCGGTGCCGATGAACACAGCGTCGTCCGCGTACAGGCCAAAGTAGGTCTCGGCGTCGGCGTCGGTCGCGGCGCGGTGGAGCGCGTCGAGCACCTGATCGACCTCTGCGGGGTCCGGGGATCCGGCCATGGCGACGACTCCGAGCAGCACGGCGAGCATGGGTCCTCCTGCGAGGCCGAGGATAGTCGCGTCAGGCGATGGCTTCGACCTCGACCTCGATGGTCTGGCTTCCGCGGCGCACGTCGGCGACCTCGCCCGCCTCGAGCCCCAGGAAGGGAGCGACCAGCGGCGAGGCGGGGGACACCACCTCCAGGCCCGCGCGGCGCGCGCCGTCCCCGCCGGGCAGCACGGCGACCGTGCGGCGGCGATCGTCTTCGTCGATCAGGGTGACGACCGCGCCCACCGCCACCTTGTCCCGCGGACCCGGATCGACGAGATCGAGCAATCGAAGCGCCTCTTCGAGCTCGGCCATGCGCTGGCCGAGGCCGTGGGCGAGGTAGCCTTGGGAGGTGACGGCCGCGCGCTCGCCGCGGTTCTCGGGCCGGTGGGTGCCGTCGACCCGGGTGCCCGCGCGGGCGGCGTCCGCGGTGGCGCGCAGGTCGTCGAGGGTGGCATGCAGGGCTGCGCGGTGGGCGTCGATGAGGGCGGTCTTGTCCATCCGCCGGACCTAACCCGCAGGGGCGGGCTACCGGTCGCGGCCGAGGTGGGGCTCGCCGAAGACGTTGACGCGCAGGCCGATCAGCGCGCCGGTCTGCGCCTTGTCGTCGGCCCCGAAGAACACGGGAGCGACCTCGACACCTGCCTGGACCGTGTCGGCGAACACCGCGTAGACCCCGATGGGCACGGTGATGTCGGTCGGTCCTCCCGGCTGATGGTCGACCACGAGCCCGGCCAAGACCGCGGGCGCCGGATCGTTCCATCCGGTGAAGCTCCACGCGGCGTGCCCCTGCCAGCCCAGCAGCACCTCGTCTCCGGGCTGGATGAGCGTCCGCAGCCCCGCGGTGACGACCCCAGCCGGGATCTTCAGCGCGGCGCTACCTCCGAGCACGAGCCGGCCCTGCCAGTCCCCGCGCACGCTCACCGAGCCGAAGAGGCTGTCGGACACGGTGACCTGACCGCGGCCCACCTGCCCGCCCACCCAC
>CALATR010001000.1 GCA_937891875.1 uncultured Pseudomonadota bacterium
CGGCGGCAGGAGCGTCGTCTACGCCACCGACGTCGAGCACTTCGGCGAGCTCGACCCGCGCCTGGTCGCGCTGGCCCACGAGGCGGACGTGCTGATCCACGACGCCCAGTACACGTCCGACGAGTATGCCGGTCGAACCGGGATCTCCCGCCGGGGCTGGGGTCACGCCACCGTCGACGAGGCGGTCGCGGTCGCCGAGCGCGCCGGGGTGCGCCAGCTGGTGCTGTTCCACCACGATCCCGAGCGCACCGACGCGGACGTGGCCCAGCTGGAGCGCTTCGCCCAGGAGCGCTTCGACCGTACCCTGGCTGCCCGCGAGGGCCGCTCGCTCGCCCTCGCCTGACGGTGCGCAGCCGGTGTTACCCCGCCCGTGGAGGACCGATGGTCGATCTACGGGCGCTGCGGCGTCGCCTCTCCCGGCGGCGGGTCCCCCTCGACGACGTGCTGCGCGAGGCCGTCGATCAGGTCACCGACGCCCTCGACGCGGATCGGGGCACGCTCTACCTCCTCGACCACGCCCGCGGCGAGCTGGTCAGTCGGGCGGCGATCCTGCCCGAGATCAAGGAGATCCGGCTCAAGCTGGGCGAGGGGGTGGCCGGCCACGTCGCCGCCCACGACGTCGTGCTCAACGTGCCCAACGGCACCCGGGACAGCCGCTTCGCCGACCGCGTCGACGCCGTCACCGGCTACCACACCCGCTCGCTGCTGGCCGTGCCCATCCATGATCCCGACGGTGCCGTGATCGGCGTGCTCCAGGTGCTCAACCGCAAGGAGGCCGTCGGCTTCGACCGCCCGTGCGAGTTCCTCCTGCGCGACCTCGCGACCCAGATCAGCGAGCTGCTCGCCGCGTCCAGCCTCGCGAGCCAGCTCCGCCCCGATCATGCCCACGGCCTCGACTTCCACTTCAACGGCATCGTCGGCACCTCACCGGGCATGCGCGAGGTCACCCGACGCCTCTCCCTCGCCGCGGACACCGACGCCACCGTGCTCGTCCGCGGGGAGACCGGCACCGGCAAGGCGCTGGTCGCCCGGGCGCTGCACGACAGCTCCCGCCGCGCGGACGGGCCCTTCGTGCAGCTCGACTGCGCGGCGCTGCCCGACACCCTCGTCGAGAACGAGCTCTTCGGGCACGTGCGCGGGGCGTACACCGGCGCGGATCGGGACGCGCCGGGCAAGGTCGCCGCGGCCGACGGGGGCACGCTCTTCCTCGACGAGATCGGCGAGCTCCCCCTGCCCGCCCAGGCCCGCCTGCTACGCCTGCTCCAGGAGCGCCGCTGGCAGCCCGTCGGCGGCCACACCGATCGCACCGCCGACGTGCGCTTCGTCGCGGCCACCCACCGCGATCTCGCCTCCCTGGTCGCCCGTGGCGCCTTCCGCGAGGACCTCTACTACCGGCTCAAGGTCGTCGAGATCACCGTGCCCCCCCTGCGCGAGCGCGGCGCGGTCGACCTGGACCGCCTGATCGATCACTTCCGCGTCCAGCTGGAACGGCGCCTCGAACGCCAGGTCTCCCTCACGCCCGAGGGCCGCCGCGCCCTGCACGCCCACGCCTGGCCGGGCAACGTGCGCGAGCTGCAGCACCTGCTGGAGTCGGCGGCGGTGCTGTCCGGCGGCGCGCCCATCGGCCCGGATCTGCTGCTTGTCGGCGGGGGATCGGTCGCCACCACCGCCCCGGACGGCTTCCACACCACCCTCCGGTCCCTGGAGGAGGTCGAGCGGGACTACGTGCGCTGGGTGCTCGACCAGGTGGACGGCAACAAGAGTGCGGCCGCCCGGGCGCTCGGGATCGGCCGCAACACGCTGGCCCGCAAGCTCGGCGACTGATCAGCCGTCCTCGGCCCGCGCCCAGTCGGCCAGCGCCTGGCGGAACTCGGCCTGCGACCGCGCCAGGGACTCCCGCGCCACCACGCTGTGACCGTCGGTGAGGGCGGACCAGACCCGGGCGAGGTTGCGCTCCCCGGCGGAGAACGTGCCGAAGTAGACGGAGAAACGCTGGGTTCCGTGACGGGCCTGCAGCTGGGCCCTCGCGTCGACCAGCGGGGTGAGCAGCTCGTCCTGGATGCGGTCGATGTGCTCGCGGATCTCGGTCGAGGGCGCGTCCATCGGCAGCTCGGCGATCTGGGCGGAGATCTGCTCCAGCTCGAGGAGCACGCGCTCGATGGTGCCGGGGAAGTCCGCACTCTGGCCGTCGGCGCTGGGGGCGCGGCTCTCCTGGGCCTGGGCCCGCCGGGCGAGGAAGGAGCCGATCGCGACCAGCACGACGCCGCCGCCCCACCACGGGCCGCCGGTGATCAGCCAGTCGAGCAGGCGGGCGCCGGGGGCGGGGCTCGCGGGCACGGCGGCCTGCAGGCGCTCGACGCTCTCCTGCAGCGAGCCCTCGACGAGGCCCTGCTCACGGAGGGATACGACCTCGGCCTCCGCTTCTGCGAGGGCCTGTCGTGCTGCTTCAACCGCCGCTTTCGCCGCTTCCGGGTCCTCGGCGTCCTGCTCGGCCGCCTTGGCCTCGGTGACGGCGGTGCGCGCGTCCTGCACCGCCTTCTGCGCGCCCTCGACGATCTCGAGGGGGGCGCGGTTGGCGTAGACATCGGCCATGGCGAGGCCGTTGCGAGCGCCGCCCGCTCCGGCCAGCGCGATGCCCACGATGAGGAGGATCCAGCCGAGCGCCTTCATCACGACCCTCCCAGGACCAGCTTGGCCAGCGTCCAGACCAGCTGGACCAGCGCCTCGCCCACGATGAGACCCGCGGCGACGGGCACGAGTTTTCGGCCGATGAAGCCCGGCCCGAACCACTTCTTCAGCCCCATGTTCGCCAGGCAGCCCAGGCCGTAGCCCAGCGTGATGTCGAAGGGCAGGTACATGGCGAGCCCCACCAGCACCGCGATGCCGCCGATGGGGAAGATGGAGAGCGCCCCGCCCAGGATCGCGCCGCCGACGTACTTGTCCAGCGCGCTGTCGTTGCTCTGCAGGGAGGCGACGACCGACTGCAGCGCGTCCGCCTGGGGCGCCGAGAGGCAGTCCGCCGCCCCGGTCTGGCAGGCCATGGACTGGGGTCCGAAGCCCCCACCCTCCGGTCCCCACAACAGAAAGAGTACGCCCAGCGCGACCAGGGGACCGACCCAGCACAGGATGAGCTGAGCGAGCTGCTGGTCCCGGGGGCGCGCGCCGACCAGGTGGCCGGTCTTGAGGTCGCTCATCATGTCGGCGCACTGGTTGATGGCGATGCAGATGGCCACGCCGATGATGATGCTGGCGGTGACGTTGCCGCCGGTGAGGAAGAACATCAGGGTCACCGCGATGAGCGCCAGGCCCGACAGCGGCGAGATGTCCGTGTGGCCGGTCGCGGTCGCGACGATGATGCCGGCGAGGCCGAGCCAGATGCTGCCGACCACGGCGATGAGCACCGAGCCCATGAGGGAGACGCCGGGGGTCAGCCAGGCGGA
>CALATR010001001.1 GCA_937891875.1 uncultured Pseudomonadota bacterium
CTTGTCGAAGTCCGCGCTGGTCAGGGTGGTCGCGGTCGAGACCGTCGAGCCGTTGACCTTCCAGGCGTACTTGAACGAGATCCGGTCACCATCGGCGTCCGACGCCGCACCCAGGGTGGCGCTGATGGTGTCGCCCTCCTGCGGGGTCGTGGTCGACAGGGTGACGCCCGCCAGGGTGGGCGGGGTGTTGGCGACGCTGACCGCGGCGGAGGTGATGGGCGTGCCCAGGTCCTCGCCGTCGTTCGGGGTGGCGGTGCAGGTGATGCTGTCGCCCTTCGCGAACGAGCTGCCGGTCAGGGTCTTCGTGATGGCGACCAGCTTGCCGTCGACCCGCCACTGGTAGGCGTAGGCCTCGGTGTCGCCGTCGGCGTCGGACCAGCCCGCGGGCACGCAGGTGAGGGTGCTGGACTCGGTGATGCCCACGCTGGGCGTGATGGTGACGCCGGTGATGGACGGCACCGTGTTCACGGACGTGATCACCCGGGAGGTGAACGCCTTGCCGGCGTCGTCGCCGTCGGTGGGCGTGACCACCACGTAGATGTCCTGGTTCTTCTTGAAGTCGCTCGTCGCCAGGGTGGCGCTGGTGGAGCTGACCTTCACCTTGTCGACGTACCACTCGTAGCTGTAGCTGACGCTGTCACCGTCGACGTCGGTGCTGCTGACCGTCGCCGTGACCGCCTCGTCCGTCTTCGGTGCAGTCGGCGAGAAGGTCACGCCAGTGACGACCGGGGCGGTGTTGGCGACGGTGCCCGTGTCGGACTTCACGCCCACGCCCGTGTCGACATCGTCGGACGGGGTGACGATGACGTAGATGTCGTCGCCCTTCGCGAACAGGCTGCTGTCGATCTCGTCCGCGGTGCTCACCATCGAGCCGTCGACGTACCAGGCATACGCGTAGTCGATGCTGTCGCCGTCCACGTCGTCCGCGCCGATGATCACGGCGTAGACGGTGTCGCCCTCGACCGGGCTGGTGCTGGAGAGCTCCACCTTGGAGATGGTGGGCGCGGTGTTGGCGACCGTCAGCTTGCTGCTGGCCACGGTCTCGCCGTCGTCGTCGCCGTCCGTGGGAGTGACCTCGCACCAGACCTCGTCCCCGCGGTCGAAGAAGTCCCCGTCGAGCTTGGCCGAGATGCCGACCTTCTTGCTGTTGACGTACCAGACGAAGTCGTAGGTCTCGGAGTCGCCGTCGTCGTCCGACCAGCCGGACGGCACGCAGGTGATCTCGAGCTCCTCCTTGATGGTGGACGGCGAGATGGTGACCCCGCTGATCGAGGGGGCGGTGTTGAGCACCGTCACCTCGGCCGACGTCATGGGTGCGCCGTCCTCGTCCCCGTCGTTGGGGGTGACGACGACGTAGACGTCCTCGTTCTTGTCGAACCAGCTGCTGCCGTCCAGGATCCGGCCGGTCGCGCCGACCAGGGCACCGTCCACGTACCAGGCGTAGTCGAAGGTGATCGTGTCGCCGTCGGCGTCGGTGGCGGCCGCGGTGGCGGTCAGGGTGTCGTTGGTCCGCAGCTCGGTCGGGGTGAGGACCAGGGTGTCCATGACCGGGGCGGTGTTCTGCACGGTGACCGGCGCGCTGTTCAGCGCCGTGCCGTACTCCTCGCCGTCCCACGGCGTGACCGTCACCGAGACGATCTGGTCCTTGTCGAACAGATCGCTGGACAGGGTGGAGGTGGAGGCGACCGGCGTGCCGTCGACCAGCCAGCTGTACTCGAAGGTGACGGTGTCCCCGTCGTCGTCCCCGGTGCCCTCGATGCGCACCTCGAGGGTGTCGCCCTCCTTCGGGGTCGTGTTGGTGATCGAGACCCGGGTGATCACCGGCTTCGTGTTGAGGATCGTGATCGGGTCGGTCGCGACCGCGTCACCCTCCTCGGTGCCGTCGAACGGAGCCAGCTCGCAGCTGACCACGTCACCCTTGTCGAACCGGGTGCCGTCGAGGTTCTCGGACACCATGCGGGCGCCGTTGACGAACCAGGTGGTCTTGTAGCCGACCTCGTCCCCGTCGAGATCAGCGAAGCCGGAGCCGAGGCAGCTCAGGGTGCTGGCCTCGTACGCCTCGCTCGGGTCGATGGTCGCGCCCTCCAGCGTGGGGGCGGAGTTGCGCACGCGGACGGGCGCGCTGCGCACGGACTCGCCGTCGACGAAGCCGTCGTTGGGCGTGGCCTCGACGACGATGCGATCGCCCTTGTCGAAGTCGGAGCCGTCCAGGGTGTCACCGCTGACGCCGGGCAGCGCCTCGTCGTTGACGTACCAGGTGAAGGTCCAGGTCAGCGGATCCTCGTCCTCGTCGAACCCGGTCGGCCGTGCGGTGAGCACGGTGTCCTCGCGCACGACGACCGGGTCGATGAAGACCTCGGTGGCGATGGGCAGGGCGTTGCCGACGCTGACGGTGAACTCGGCGATCTCGCCGTCGTCCTCGCCGTCGTTGGGGGTGACCTGCACGGTCCACAGCTCACCCTTGACCGTGGCGTCCGCGGTGACGACCGACCCCGTCTGATCCTCCACCAGCTCGCCGTTGCGCAGCCAGGCGTAGGTGTAGGTGATGCTGTCCCAGTCGATGTCCTCGCCGGTCGCCACCGCGGTCAGGTCCTCGTAGGATCCCGGCTCCGACGGGGTGATCTCCACCTGGGCGAGCGGCGGGGTGTTCTGCACCGTGACGACAGCCTCGGCCCCCTGACCGGCCTCGCCCTCGCTGTCGATGGGCACGACGTGGGCGACCCACTCCTGCCCCTTGGCGGTCCGGTCGGCGGTCACGCCGAGCTTGCCGACCAGATCCTCCACCTCTGCGCCATCCAGGTACCAGCGGATGTCGTAGGTGACCGTGTCCGCCAGGTCGGGATCCTGGGCACGGGAGAGGAAGACGAGCTCGAAGTCGTCCACCGTGGTGGGATCACCCGGGTCGATCGCGACAACTGGGGCGATCGGCGCGGCGTTGCAGCCCATGAGCGCGGCCGTGCCTGCGAGCGAGGCGACGGTCAGGACACTGGGGAGCGACACAAAGAACGGAGACAAGCGGGACATGCTTCACCCGGGGAGCGGGGATCGGAACGTGCGGGAGTATCTCACGGCTCCCGTTCCTCCGGCCAAACCAAGCGACACCCGCCCACGCGGTACCGCTATTGGGTACCGATCAACACGATCTTGACGAGCGGGGGTTCACAAAGTCCCTGTCACCCCGTTGCAAGTCCACATGCCCGCCGCGGGGCCGCGCCAGAGAATTTCTGACACGGCCGGTCACCGCAGGTCAGGGAGCGCGGACCGTCGCCAGGAAGAGCCCGTCACCGATGGGGACCATCGAGGTGTGCACCCTCGGATCCTGTGCGAGGGACGTCACGATCTGCCGAATCGCAATCGTCGAGGGGGCATCGTCGTCGGTGGCGATCCGGCCGCGCCACAGGGCGTTGTCGAGGGCGATCACGCCGCCCGGACGGAGCAGGCGCAGGGCACGCTCGACGTAGGCCGCGTAGTTCTCCTTGTCCGCGTCGATGAAGACCAGATCGAATCCGCCCGCGCCACCGTCTGCGAGGATGGCGTCGAGGGTGTCGACCGCGGGCGCGATGCGCAGGTCCACCCGGTCGGCGACCCCGGCCTCCGCCCACGCTTCCCGGCCGAGGCGGGTCCACTCCTCGCTGACGTCGCAGCAGATGAGCTCGCCGTCCGCGGGCAGGGCCAGCGCCACGCACAGCGCGCTGTAGCCGGTGAAGGTGCCGACCTCGATGGCCCGCCGCACGCCCAGGGTGCGCACCAGCCAGGCCATGAAGCGACCCTGCTCCGGCGAGATCTGCATGGTTGCAGGTCCCACCTCTGCAAACGTGCGCTCACGCAGGCGACGCAGCACGTCCGGCTCGCCGATGACGTTGTCGAGCAGCCACGCGTGCAGCTCCTCGTCCATGTTCATCGTGCGGCTGGACATCAGTACACGTCCCGGTGGTAGCGCTTGTCGTCGACCAGGCCCTGGACGAAGGCCTCGGCCCCGTCCCGGTCCATGCCGCCGTGGGTGATGGCGACCTGGTGCAGCGCCTCGTGCACGCCGGGCGCCATGCCGTGGGCGTCGCCGCAGACGAAGACGTGCGCCCCGCCCTGCAGCCACTTCCACACCTCGGCGCCCTCCTCGCGGATGCGGTCCTGCACGTAGATCTTGTCGTCCTGATCCCGGCTCCAGGCGTAGCTCTGGCGGGCGAGCACCCCGGACGCGGCGTAGGCCTGCAGCTCGTTGCTGTAGAGGTGGTCCGTCGCCTGGTGCTGGTGACCGAAGAAGAGCCAGGAACGCCCGGAACCGCCAGCCACCTGCCGTTCCTGCAGGAAGGCGCGGAACGGCGCGATGCCGGTGCCCGGACCGACCATGATGATGTCGACGTCCGGCGCGGGCAGGCGGAAGGCCGTGTTGGGCTGCAGGTACAGGGGCACGGGCTCGTCGCCGACGCGATCGGCGAACCAGACCGAGGCCACGCCCTCGCACGGCCGGCCCTGACGCTCGTAGCGGAGGGTCTCGACGACGAAGTGCACCCGATCGGCGTCGATCTTCGGGCTGTTGGCGACCGAGTAGAGCCGTGGCGGCAGGGCGCGAAGCAGGTCGGTCAGGCGCTGGGCGTCGAGCGCGGCGTCGGGGTGGTCACGCACGACGTCGAGCACGTAGCGCTCCTTGAGGTAGGCCGCGGTGGCCTCCCCGCCTGCGGCCAGGGCGTCCGCACCGGGACCGCCCGCGTCGGCCAGGGCGCGCAGCAGGTCCACCGGGACGCGCTGCAGGTCCTTCACCCGGGTCAGCACCGAGCGCAGGGCCCGAGTGCTGCCGTCCTTGAGCGTGACCGCCGCCTCCGGGTCGAGCCCGAGGCCCTCGAGGATCCCCGCGACCTCGGCCGGGGGGTTGTGGGGGAAGACGCCGAAGCTGTCGCCGCCGTGGAACTCGATGCCCGAGCCGGTCAGGTCCAGCTCGTAGTGCATGGTCTCCTTGGCCGAGCCCTCGCCGCTGAGCAGGCGGCGGGCGACGACCTTGGACATGAAGGGATTGTCCCGGGTCCAGGTGGGCTTCTCGGCGGGCGCACTGGTGGCGGGAGCGGGAGTGGACGTGGGCGACGTGGGGGCAGACACCACATCCTCGGCCTTCTTGCCGCCGAACCAGCCGCTGACCTTGCCCCAGAACCCGCCCTTCTTCTCGGGGCGAGCGGCGGGCGCGGGCGCGTCGCCGGCTTCGGGGGGGTTCTCCGCGAGCCAGCCGAGCACCTGACGCTTCCACTGGTCGAAGGGCACCTCGAAGTCGACGTCGCAGTCCATGCGCGGCACGACCCGGGTGCCCCCGAGCGCGTCGAGCCGGGCGTCGAAGTCCTTTCCGCACTGGGCGAAGTTGGGGTAGCTCCGGTCGCCGAGGCCACAGACGGCGAACCGCAGCGAGGAGACGTCCGGCGCGTCGGGGCCCTTGAGGAAGTCGAGGAACTGCTCCGCGTTGTAGGGCGCGTCTCCGTTGCCGAACGTGGACGTGACGATGAAGACGTACTCTTCCTCGGCGATCTCGTCCCGGTCGTAGTCGTCCATGTCAGTGAGCTCGGCCGTCAGGCCCAGCGCCTGCACGCCCTCGAGCAGCTCTTCAGCGCATCCCTCGGCATTGCCGGTCTCGGTGCCGAAGAGGACGCGGATCGGTCGGCCCATTGGGGTCTCCTCCGTAAGGCCGGGGGCCTAACGACTCCCGGTGGGGCCGACCACGGCGATGCAGCGGACTGTGGGGGGGGGCCCTCAGTCCCGGCGGCGACGGACCCACAGCAGGCCGAGCAGGCCGGCCAGCGGGAGCATCGACAGCGGGGTGGCCTGACTCGAGCAGGCGCAGCCGGAGTCGACCCCCTCCTCGCCGCCGGGCCCGGGGCCGGGATCGGTGGTGGGGTTGTAGCAGACGACCTCGCTGACCGCGTCGCTGGCGTCTCGGTCACCCCACACCGCGATGGACACGCACACCGGGTCCGCGAAGGCCCCTCCGTCGAGGATGGGCACTCGCAGGTTCCGCTCGACCTGGGTCATGACGTCCGGGCCCTGGTACATCCCGAGGGTCTCGATGACGGTCGTCTTGTCGGCAGGGTCGACGAGGTGGACCGACAGGGCCAGGTTGCGGGCCTGGAAGACGTCCGGCCACTCCCAGTCGAGCGTCATGTTGTGACGAGCGCGGTCGTCGCAGGAGTCGCCGTTCTCGTCGTAGCTCTGCCAGGTCAGCTCGAGGTTCACCGGCGCGACGGCGGGAATGCTGGGGGCGTCCTCGACCACGGTGAACCGGACGATCTCCTCGCCCTGCTCGAAGGGGGCTATCGCCGACAGCTCGTAGTCCCCGGGAACGAGCGCCTCGTCCGGGGTGAACCGCAGGAACGCGCCGAAGCCATTGGTGGCCAGAACCCTGCTGGACCCTACAATATCAGCGTCTTCCGCGTCGACGAGCACGAAGCTGGTGCCGCCGGCGTCGGCGATCTGCAGGAGCGGGGCGGCGGATGGCGGCATGGCGTCGGTCTGCGCGGGCCACACGCCCTCGACCCCCCAGGGCGCGGGATCGCAGGCGAGGGCGGGCTGGAGCAGCGAGAGCAGGATCAGCATGGGACCTCCTGACCCCGCCATCATGCAAGTCACAGGCCAGGCTGGCGACCCCGAAAGCGACGGGATCACGCGCGGGAGCCGTCAGGACCGCGCCGGGACCCCGGACACCCATGCCCCGGTGCGACAGCCCGGGTGAGCCGCCCTACGTCAGCCCCGGTCGACGCCGGTGACCGGTCCTGGACCCGATACGCGCACGCCCTGGAGGTCCCCCATGTCCGCATCGCCCCCCATCTGCGTCATCGGCGTGTCCGGCTTCGTCGGTTCCCACGTCGCCGCCGAGCTGCTGGACCAGGGTCACGCCGTGCACGGCACCCTGCGCGAACCGGAGGGTCCGAAGGGGGCGTGGCTGCGAGAGCGCCTGGGGAGCCGGGGCGAGCTGACCCTGACTGCAGCCGAGGTCGGGGATCGGGACCGCCTGGCCGCCGCGATGGCGGGCACCGAGGGGGTCGTGATGTGCGCCGGCGTCGAGGCCCAGGAGCCCCGCACGGTGCAGGTGATGCTGTCGGCAGCGGAGAACACCCTGCGCGCCGCCCACCAGCACGGCATCACCCGCGCCGTGTTCACCTCCAGCACCGGGTCCACCAACCCTCCCGACGGAGAACCGGCGATCAAGCGGGAAGACGAACACGTATCCGACGCCGGCCAGCAGATCGCCGTGGGCAAGTACAGCCCGGCGGCGAAGACCCTGATGGAGCACCGGGCCCTGCACCTCGGCGCCGAGCTCGGGATCCGCGTCAGCACCCTGAACCCGTCGCTCATCGTCGGCTGCGGCATCAGTGAGCAGCCCTCCCCCGCCGAGCGCTGGTTCGGGGCCATCCTCCGGGGCGAGCGCATGGCCGACCGCGCTCCCAACGGCTCCATGTCGATGATCCACGTCCAGGATCTCGCCCGTCTCCACGTCGCCGCCCTGCAGCGGGAGGAGGCCCGGGGGCGCTACTTCGGCGTGGTGCAGAGCTGGCACTGGCAGGACATCCTGGAGGCGCTGGACCGGGCGGTGCCCGCCTACCGCGCACCCGCGTGGCCCGAAGAGGAGACCCGGACCTTCCCGACCCGCTTCGACACCCGCCGCCGGGACAGCCTGGGGGTGCCCCTGCGCGGCCTGGACGCCATGCTCCAGGACCTCGTCGCCGGCATGCGCCAGCGAGGCACGCTGCCCGTGTGATCCCCGCTCGTGTGACGCCCTCCGCCCGGGGTACGATCGACCCATGACCCGCTCCCCTGCCGAGGACGATCCCTGGGCCGGCTGGCTCGACCCGGACGCGTGGGCACGCTGGCTGTCCGGCGGCTACGACGCGGGCTGGGGTCCGTGGCTGGCGGACGCGAGCGGGTGGCGACCCCAGCCCGTCCTGCCGCCCATCGCCGATCCGGACGCCTTCGTCGCCGAGCGCCAGGCCCAGGACGAGGCGGACGGCGTGTGGCCCACCGCCCGCGAGCGCCTGGTGCGACACACGGACGGCAAGGCAGGGTGGGGGATCGCGTTCCTGCACGGCTTCGGCGCTTCTCGGGGCGAGGGGGAGGCCGTCCTCGATCCGCTCGCCGCAGAGCTGGGTGCCAACCTCTACTATTCGCTGCTGCCCGGTCACGGTCGCACCCCCGAGGATCACGCCACCGCCCCGGCCGAGGCCTACCTGCGGGTTGCGGCGGAGTCCCTGGCCATGGCCCAGGCGATCGGCGAGCGGGTCGTCCTGGTCGGCAGCAGCACGGGCGGCCTGCTCGCGACCTGGCTCGCCGCCACCTGGCCGGACGCGGTCGACGCCCTGGTGCTCGCCTCCCCGTTCTACGCGTTCGCCGACCCGTCCACGCTCATCTTGCGGCTGCCCTTCGGCCTCGACGCGGTGGAGTGGGCCTACGGCGCCGAGCGCGACGCCAGCTTCCACGACCCCCGCGTGCGCGATGGCTACGACCAGCGCTGGCTCACCGACCAGCGCACCCGCGCCGTCGGCCACCTCGAGCGCCTGCGGGGCTGGCTCGCCCGCGACGACGCCTACGCCGCGGTCCGGGCCCCGGTGTGCCTGCTCTACCACCCCGACGACAAGGTCGTGAGCGTCGAGGCCATGCACTACGCCCTGGCCCACATGCAGCCCCACCCCCACTCCCGCTTCGTGCCCATCGCCGACGGCAACCACGTCCTGCTCTCCCGCTACGTCCGTACCGACAAGGAGGCGATCACCCGCGCACTCCGCAGGTTCTTCGCCGATCTCGACGGAGACGCACCATGAGGTGCCTGGCTGGCCTGCTGCTCTGTGCCTGCGCGAGCCCATCGACCCCACCGCCAGAAGCCGCGCCGGCCCCGTCCACCACCGCGACCCCCTACGCCGACCCCGTCCGTCCCCCCAAGCGCCACCTCGGGCGGGCCAGCGTCGAGATGTACAGCCTGCCCCGCGAGCCCACCTGCCTGCGGTTCCCCCTCGGCGACGCCGACGGCCAGGGTGCCCGCAAGACCCAGGAGTTCCAGAGCGCCCGCAAGCACCTGGGCGAGGACTGGGTGGTGGACGGGGCGAAGAGCCGGGGTGCGCCCATCCACGCGATCACCGGGGGCTACGTCACCGACGCGTACGACTACGGCTCGGCCGGCCCCGAGGAGGGCTGCTGGGGGCGGGTCGTGCGCATCGTGCACCGCCTCGACGAAGGCGAGCACGTCTGGGTCGAGTCCCTCTACGCCCACCTGCTGACCATCGACGTGGAGCTGGGCCAGCGGGTCGAGCGCGGTCAGGTGATCGGCACGGTCGGCGACGCCGGCTGCTCGGGCGACCACCTGCACTGGGAGCTGCGCGACAGCATGAACCTGCCGCTCGGCCACGGCTACGGCTCCGACACCACCGGCTACGTCGAGCCCAGCGTCTACGTCGCCGCCCGCCGCTGCGAGGACCCTGCGTGATCCCGCCTCAGGACTGGCAGGATCCCGCCTTCTACCAAAGCTTTGTCGAACGTGTGCTCGTGCCCGGCTGGCACCTCGTCGCCACCGATCGGGACGTGCGCGAGCCCGGCACGTGGACCACGACCACCCTGCTCCCGGGCTCCCTCGATGAGCCCGTGCTGATCACGAACCACGACGGCCAGCTCCGCGGCTTCAGCAACGTCTGCACCCACCGCCTCGCCACCCTCGCCGCGGGCTCCGGCCGGGGTCGCCTCGCCTGCCCCTACCATGGACGCCGCTTCGATCTGTCCGGTCGCTGCCTGGGCCAGCGCCACGCAGGCCCCCTCGATGCGGCCGATGATCTCGTGTCCATCGGGCTCGCGCGCTGGAACGGCCTGCTGTTCGCCAGCCTGCGCCCCGACCGCCCCTTCGCAGAGGTCGCCGGGCCGCTCACCGCCCTGCTGGACGTGCTCGATCTCGCCGCCGGCCGTGTCGAGCCCGGCCCCGACTACCTGGTCGACGGCCCCGCGGTCGCCTGGATCGAGAACTACCTGGAGGGACTGCACCTGCCGTGGGTGCACCCCCGCCTCAACGCCGTCGTCGACGCCGCGACCTACCGGGTGCAGCCCCTCGCCCACGGCTGCAGCCTCCAGGTCGGGGCCGTCGGTGCCGGAGAACCCGCCTTCGACCTGCCTCCTGCCCACCCCCACGCAGACCTCCGCGTCGGCGGCCTCTACGGCTGGCTCTTCCCCCTGACCGCGCTCAACCTCTACCCCTGGGGCGTCTCGATCAACCTGGTGCAGCCCCTCGGACCGGCGCGCACCCGGATCCGCTATCTGCGGGTCGTGGTCGACGAGACCCTGGTCGACGAGGGGGCCGGCGCCGGTCTGGACGGGGTCGAGGCCGAGGACCAGGCCATCGTCGCCCGGGTGTGCACCGGGATGCGCAGCCGCCTCGCCCGCCCGGCCAGACCGGTGCCCGGCCACGAGGATGGGGTGGTGGGCTGGCATGATGAGGTGGGGCGGCTCACCCGTGTCACCCTCTGCCCACGACCCTGAACCCGGAGCTCCCGTGCTGCTGGCCCTCGCGCTGCAGGCCCTCGGCGGGCCCACCTCCTCTCCACCCATCCTCGACGAGCCTCCGCCCCGGCCCACCCGCGCGGCGACGATCGCCGGGAACACCGTCGGAGTCGCGCTGATGGTCGGCGGGGGCACCAGCGCCGCGCTCTCCACGGGCTGCGCCACCGACGCCTGCGGCCGGGTCTTCGGGGGCGCGCTCGGGCTGGCGCCAGCGGCCGGCGGTGCCCTGCTGGTCAGCTACCTGACCGCGTATCGGGCGCAGGCCCTGCACGGGCGCGACAACCCCGACCGGAGCCTGATCGGCTGGATCGGCGCCGGCGTGGTCACCGGTGGCGTCGGCTTCGTGACCCTCTCGCTGGTGGGTGTCGACACCCCGCTGGAGTCACTCGCCGTGCCGGGCCTGGCGCTGCTCGCGGGGGGACTGCCGCTGATCGTCGTTCAAGGGGTCCGCAACGGGCGCACCCGGAGGGCGGGAGAGCGCCGAGGACCCGGCCTCGCGTTCGGTCCCGGGATGGTCCGGCACGCGCCCGGCCTGATCGTCACCGGGCGCCTGTAGCCCCCCCGAACGCCTCACCCGTGGCCGTTGCCGATCTCGTTGCGCTCGGGCAGCGTGATCACGAAGCGCGCGCCGCCCTCGGCCTCTTCGTCCAGGCGGATGCTGCCGCCGTGGGCCTCGCAGGACTGGGCGGCGATGGCGAGCCCGAGGCCGGAGCCCCGGGTGCGGGTCGTGAAGAAGGGCTCGAAGACCCGCGCGCGCTTGTCGAGCGGCACGCCGGGGCCCGAGTCGTGCACGGCGATCTCGACCCGGCCGGGGCCGGCGATGCCGCTGACGTGGATGCTGCCCTCCCCGTCCATGGCCTGCGACGCGTTGATGAACAGGTTGAGCAGGACCGGCTGCAGCAGGCTGGGATCGGCGAGCACGCTCTGGTCGGGAGGCTCGACGCGCTGGGTGATGGTGATGCGAGAGAACCGAGGATCTTCGCGGACGATCTGCACGGCGTTGTCGAGCACCCGCGCGACCGCGATCCGCCGCAGGGTCGGCTGGCGGGGTCGGGCGAAGACCAGCAGCTCGTCGACCATGCTGGCCAGGCTGGTGACCCGCTCCAGGAGCATCTCGACCACCCGGCCGTCGGCGGAGTCCGACCCCATGCGCGAGCCCAGGACCTGCAGCGCGCCGGACACGCTGGCGAGCGGGTTCTTCACCTCGTGGGCGACGACCGCGGCCATGCGCCCGAGGGCCTCCAGCTTCTGCTTGCGGGCCAGCGCCTCCTGGCTGGCCTCGAGCTCGTCCAGGGCGGCCTGCAGGCTCGAGGTCTGCTGGGCCCGATCCAGGCCGACCGCGCTGATGTCCACGAGCGCCTCGACCAGCTTCAGGCCGACGTCGTCGGGGCGCAGCCCGTCCCACAGCAGCACCACCGCGCCGTACAGGGCGCCGGAGCTGACCAGGGGCAGGGTGTAGACGTGGTCGCAGTCGGGCCGCTGGTCGAGCACGACCCGCTCGAGCTCTTGACCGAGGCCGTCGACCTCCAGGGGCTGGGGCATGCGCACCCCGCGCTCGGCAGCGATGCGGGGGTCGCCCGACTCGGAGACGCGCACGACGACCACGGCGTCCACGAGGGACTGATCGACGACCGTGTCCGCGAGGCGGAACAGCACTTCGTCCGGACCGACGCCGCCTGCGCTGATCAGGCGGGAGTAGTCGACCAGGATCTCGATGGCGGTTGCCGGCTTCACGTGACCCCCTACCCCTCCTGCGACACCGTGGCCCGTTGTGGCGCGCCTCTCCGCGCGGTACACCTCCGGCCCGGAGACGCCATGTCCAATTCCCACGAATACATGTCGCGACTGCAC
>CALATR010001002.1 GCA_937891875.1 uncultured Pseudomonadota bacterium
ATCGTGCTGAACGGCCACAGGGCGGAGCTGAACCAGGTGTCCAGCACGTCGTCGTCCTGGGTGAGCTGGTCGTGGCCGGCCTTCTCGCACGCCTCCTCGAAGGTGCGGGCCACGAAGGCGTTGCCCTGCTGGTCGTACCAGGCCGGGATGCGGTGGCCCCACCACAGCTGACGGCTGATGCACCAGTCACGAATGTCGCGAAGCCAGGCGTAGTACGTGTTCTCCCACTGCTTCGGCACGAAGCGGGTCGCGCCGTACTCGACCGCGGCCAGCGCCGGCCCGGCGATGGGCTTCATGGACACGAACCACTGGGTCGAGAGCATGGGCTCGACGATGGCCTTGCTGCGCTGCGAGCGAGGCAGGGTCATGACGTTCTTCTCGGAGCCGCGGAACAGCCCCTTGTCCTCGATGGCCTGCTTGACCGCGGCACGCGCCTTCAGGCGGTCGATCCCCTGGAACGGGCCTGCGTTGCCGTTGAGGCTGCCGTCGCGGTTCATGATGTTGATCATGGGCAGATCGTGCCGCTTGCCGACCTCGAAGTCATTGAAGTCGTGGGCGGGGGTGATCTTGACGCAGCCCGAGCCGAACTCGGGGTCCACCAGGATCGCGTCGGCGATGATCGGGATCTCGCGGTCCACGAAGGGGTGCTGGACCGTCTTGCCGATGAGGTGCTGGTAGCGCGCATCGTCAGGGTGCACGGCCACGGCCGTGTCACCGAGCATGGTCTCCGGACGGGTGGTCGCGACCACCACCTCACCGCTGCCGTCGGTCAGCGGGTAGGCGAAGCTCCACAGCTCGCCCTCGTGCTGCTCGTTCTCGACCTCGAGGTCCGAGAGTGCAGTCTGATCCTCGGGATCCCAGTTGATCAGCCGCTCTCCGCGGTAGATCAGCCCCTGCTCATGGAGACGCACGAAGTGCTCGGTCACCGCGTCCTGGAGATCGGGATCGAGGGTGAACTTGTCCCGGGTCCAGTCGCAGCTGGCGCCCATGCGGGTCATCTGCTCGCGGATGCGGCCGCCGGACTCGGCCTTCCACTCCCACACCCGCTCGACGAACTTCTCGCGGCCGAGGTCACGGTAGTCGATGCCCTGGGCCTCGAGCTGGCGGCGCACGACCCACTGGGTGGCGATGCCGGCGTGGTCCACTCCGGGCAGCCAGAGCACGTTGTAGCCGGCCATGCGCTTGTAGCGGGTCAGGGCGTCGATGATCGCGTGCTCGAACGCGTGGCCCATGTGCAGGCTGCCCGTGACGTTGGGCGGCGGGATGACGATGCTGAACGCCTCGCCGGGGGCGTCGGGATCCGCGACGAAGACGCGAGCCTCGTCCCAGGCCGCACTCCATCGCGCGGCTGCGTCATGAGCGTCGTACTCCTTGGGCAGCGCATCCTCGGACATGATCCTCTCTCCATGCAGGGGCCCCGTGTGGGGGCCCGGGTCGTAACGCCGCAGCCAGGAGTGGCCAGCCTGCGAGGGGCGGGTGCGTTGGGCCTGACTTGACCCGTGCTTGACCCGCTCCTGGCGACCGGTCACTTGCTGTGCATGATGGAGGCTGCATGGAGACGGACGACCCGCGCCGGGCACTCGGCGCGAAGGACCTGCCCACCCAGACCGCCGGCGCACGGGATCTCGCGCTGGTGGGCACCTGGGACGACGTGCCCCGGCTCCTGGAGCTGGCGACAGAGCACAAGCGGGTGGGGCTCCGACTGGTCGCCGCCGCCGCTGCCGCCGACATCCTCCACCGCTACCGCACCGGGCCCGAGCCTCTGGGCAAGGACCAGGTCGAGACCGTCCTGGACTGGGTCAAGAGGACCGACCCCGGTGTGAACCCGTCCGCGCTGATGCTGCTCTCCGCCGTGCCCTCGCGGACCTCGATCGACCGGCTCGGGCGCCTCCTCCGCGATCCCCGCAACGACGTGCGCACCGGCGCCGCGGTGGCCCTGCGCCGCATGGCCAGCTCGCACACGCTCTTCGGCGATGATGCCGCGCTGGTCTACCTCCGCCGCATGATCGGCTCCTGGCTCGACGATCGCCGCAGCCCGCCGGACGCCCAGACCGCGCTGATCAAGCTCATCGGAAACCTGGGCTTCACCGAGCACTCCGAGCGGATCGCCGCCTTCTCCTCGACCTCCGCGCCGGTCATCGAGGCCATCGAGCAGGCGCGCACCCGGCTGCAGGCCCGCACCGAGGCTGCGGGTTGGTCCGGACTGTACGTCTCCGACGGCCTCGACGTGCTCGAGCAGCGGGTCGAGCCCGGCCAGCCCTCCACCCTGCTGACCCACGACGGTGCGGTCGCCCTGCTGCCGGCCGCCGCGACAGACGGCGCCGTGCCCCCCGGAGACGCTCCCGAGGCCCGACGGCTCGTGTGGGTCCCCCGCCTCGGCCAGCACGAGCTGGTGCAGGCCATCCAGGAGCGCGGTCGTACCTGGGTTCGGCTCGAGGGCAAGGACCTGGTCGACTGGATGGACACCGAGGGCCACGTGCTCGGTCCGAAGCAGCGGCCGGCGTCGGGCGCGTTCCTGCCGGCGGTCGCGGATCTGGAGGGTGCAGTCGGCAAGCGCGCGGTCGCGGTCGCCCAGCTGCTGGCGGGTGACCTCGAGGCGGCGGACGAGGCGCTCACGGCGCTGACAGGCACGAAGAAGCCCCGGGCAGACCTGCTGTTCTGGCTCGGGGAGCTCCGGGCGGAGCAGGGCCGGAAGGCGGACGCTCGGCAGGCGTGGCAGGGTTTCCTCGAGCGGGCGGGCAAGCGCCACGCCCTGCGCGAAGTCGCGGAAGCCAGGTTGGAGTCCCTGTGAGCCGGTTGCTGGTCGCCTCCCTCGTCCTCGTCACCACCCTCGGGGCGTGCGCCAAGAGCGTCGTGCCCGAGTACGAGGCCCGCAAGGCCGCGATCGAGGCGGCCCCCACCGAGGTGCCTGCAGGCTGGCAGGGCGACGGCGTGCTGCTCCTCTCCGATGAGCTGGTCGATCGCCTCGTGTCCGCCGGCCTCGACAAGTCCGGCGCCTTCCGCCGCAAGGTGGAGCTGGGCGGTCGGGCGCACTTCACCCCCGACCTCTCCCTGAAGGCGCTCTCCATCGTGCCGTCCAAGCGCTGCGAGGGGTGCGTGCAGGTCGACGCGACCCTCGACGGCACCTGCTCCTGGCGGATCGGCAACAGCACCGGCGACCGTCCCCTGGGCGGGCACATCGTGTTCGACGCGGTCGTCGAGGCCCGGCGCAACGGGGCCGTCTGGGACGTGTTCCTCAAGCCGCGCTCGGTGAGCAAGGCCGAGCTGGAGCTGGGCGGCAGGACCTTCCGCACCATCCAGAAGCTCGCCAAGGGTGCCATCGACGACTGGGCGACGGAGCACGTGTTCGACAACCTGGAAGGCGTCCGGATCACGAGCTTCGAGGCGGATCTCCCCCTGCGCGCCGTGCGCCCGGCCCCCTCGCCCACCGGCCTGGCCCTGGAGCTGCTCACCGAGGCCCCCGCGGTGGATCTGGTCGACACCCCGACGCTCGAGCCCGGCGAGGACTGGGCGCTCGCCGTGTCCCAGTCCGCCCTGCTGCACGTCGCCCGCGAGGAGGCCTTCAAGGAGGGCGAGATCGCGATGAAGGTCGCGGTCGAGCCGACCGCCCTGCAGATCGACAAGGGCACGTTCGTGCTCGACCTGCGGCTGTGGCGACTCGCCGGACGCGGCTGGTGGCGGGACTACCGGGTGCGCGGCACCTGGGCAAAGACGGCGTCCGGGTTCGACTTCCAGGCGGTCGAGGCCAAGGAGGGCGAGCGCTCGAAGGGAGCGCGGGTCGCCGATCCCCTGGCCGCGCTCGCGGAGGGCCGGATCCTGCATGCGGTCGAGAAGGCCGTCAGCACCAGCCTCCCCGGCGGCATGAACGGACAGGTCGGCGGCATCGGGGTGAAGCCCGAGGTGACCCGGATGGGGCCGGTCCGCGACTTCGTCGTGGTGGGCGGCTCGGCGAGCGTGGGCGGAGCCAAGCGCAAGGCGCCCGCGGTCGCGCCGGACGGACGCGGGCCGGGCGGAAACCGCTGACTGGTCGCTGATCCGCTCCGCCGCGGTGTCAGGAACGAGACCTGAAGCCTGTCCCCAGCGGGCCGAAGATCCGACAGGGTTGACGGACCCCGCCGCTCACGACACCGACCGGCGGGTAGCGCGGGTGCGTGCTACCGTCTGCAACGAATCACGGAGGAGCCCCCATGCGTCGCCTCTCGCGCGGCAGATCCCCGTACAGCATCGGCCGGCTGGCCCTCGCTGCCGGCGTGCTGGCACTCGCTGCCTGCAACGCCGATGACGTCGACTACGAGGAGTACATCTCCCCGCTGGACGGTCAGACCGGCTGGAACCCCGAGACCGCCCTGGTGGTGGTCGCGGAGGGCATGGACATCCCGCCCGACTACCCGCTCCCCGAGCTGATCCGCGTGCTGGACCTCGACTTCGGCGGCTTCGTGCCCGGCCGGACCGAGAAGCTCGACGGCAGCCTGCGCTGGACCCCGGACGATCCGCTGAAGACCGACTGTGATCCCTCGGATCCGGACGATCTCGGCTGCCGGTTCGGCTGGGTCGTCGACGTGCCCGAGCCGGTGCCCCACGGACCCGAGCTGCACTTCCCCGACATCCTGGAAGAGCCCGCGGTCTTCGACACGTCTTCCCGCATCGACGTGCTGGGCGGCAGCCTCGACGCCGAGGGACGCCCCTGCCTGGTGCTCTCCCGCAAGGTCACCGCCGAAGACACCGGCTCCTGGAGCGTCGAGATCGACGGCCAGCTGGTCGAGGACGTCATCGGCTCCCTGCTCGACCCCGCCGACTGGGCCAGCGGCCTGGAGCTTCCCGCCGGGGACGACGGCGTCGACGTCATCTGCTTCGAGCAGTTCCTGGGCACCCCCGACGACCCACCGCTGGTCCAGGTCGGCGATCGGGTCCGCCTGACCTGGGGTGACCAGGGTCCGTGGGTCGTCGAGATCGAAGACGGCGCCATCCTCGACACCGTGCAGCGCCTGCGGAGGGCCGAGTGATGCGCCTGTCGTACCTGCTCGTTGCGGGCGCCGTAGGTGGTGCCCTGTGGGCCTCCCCTGCCCTCGCCCAGGACGATGACGATCCGTGGGGGCGCTCGGCGGACGACTCGAGCGACGAGTCCTCCGACGACACCGCGGAGGACGCCTCCGATGACACCGCGGAGGACGCCTCCGACGACACCCCGGACGCCGTGCCGGAGGCCGATCCGTTCGCCCCGCCGGGTGCGGACGATCCGTTCGCGCCTCCCGGGGTCGACGATCCCGCCCCGGACGGCGAGAGCCCCGAGGGTGAGGACGCGCAGACCGCAGACGGGGAGACCGAGCCCGTGCCGCCGGTCACCCGCAAGGTCCCGGTGACCAGCGCCGGCAACGTGCCCGCTGGCGTGCGGATCAACAACTACGGCGCCGGCACCGGTGCCGACGTCGGTCAGGCCTTCGTCCTGGGCAGCAACGGCGGCACCAACCAGACCATGCTCCGCGCCCGCTACGCCTTTGGCAAGGACCAGCGCATGGGGCTGCAGGTGGGCCTGCCCTTCGTCGCCCACCGCCTGCCGCGGGGGCTCCCCCGTGACACCGGCCTGGGCAACCTGCAGCTCGACTTCTGGTACGCCCTGCGCCAGTCCGAGGGCGGCTGGACCGGCCTCGGCGTCGAGGCGCACGCCAACATCGCCCCCGGCGCCCGCAGCTACACCTGGGTACACGACGCGGATGACACCTGGCCCGGCTCCGGCCTGGACCTCGTGCTCCAGAGTCGGCGTACCAAGGGCAAGGTCACCCGGATGGGCCGCGCCGCCCTCGGCGTCCGCGGCGGTCGCGACTACGCCCCCTGGGCCGGCTCCTACGTGACGTTCGAGGTCGCCGGCGGCCTGGACTACGCCATCAACGACCGCGTCGGCGTCGTCGGCGAGGCCAGCTTCGCCTACTGGGACCTCTCCCCATTCGACGTCAGCGGCCTCGTCCGCGCCGACGTCAGCGACGGCCTCCGCCTGCGCGCGGGCATGGTCGTGCCCCTGGCCGTGTGGGTCGGGGCGACCGGGGTGGAGGAGCAGTTCCGTGGGGTCCGGGAAGTGACCGCGCTCATGGACTTGAGCCTGTCGCTGTAGGGCGTGAGGGAGCCCGACACCGCACCCAGTGCCGGGCTCCGTCCTCTCCGTCGGCAGCCGACCTACGGCTCGACCACCTCCACCGTCGCGCCTTCCTCGCGGACCGCCGACGGGATCTCCTCGATGATCTCGATGCCGTCCATCTCGGCCTCGACCTCGTCCAGGCTGACCTCCTCGGCCTCGGCGACGGTGCCCTCGGTGAGCACGGGGATCATCAGCTGCTGACCGGGACGCAGGCGCTCGAGGTCGACGCTGGGGTTGTAGGACTCGAGCAGCCAGACCGGGATGGAGCCGGCGTCCTTGGCGATGCTCCAGGCGGTGTCGCCGGTGCGGACCTTGACGAAGGCGCTGCCGCTGCTGCCTCCGCGGGACGCGAGCCAGGCCTCGGCGCGGGCGGCGTGGTGGGCGTCGCGCTTGGTGGTGAGCACAGCGAGCTCCTCGGCGTTGACCGGCACGACGATCTCGGTGCCGACGGGGTAGACGCCTTCGAGGTCCAGCTCGGAGATCTCGGCGATGTCCTCGACGGGCACGCCGGACCAGCGGGCGTAGTGGGCCAGGGTCTCGCCGCGACGCAGGTCGAAGCGGGCGGTCGGGCCGACCTCCTCCTTGCCGGCCGCCTCGGGGCCGGGCTCGACCAGCTCGTCCGCGCCGGGCTCGATCTCGGGATCGAAGCCGAGGTCGGACTCGGAGCTGGCGATCTCGACCGTGGCCTCGGAGGTGGCGAGCACCTCGGCAGCGTCGGCATCGATGGAGAGGTCGGCGTGCTGTGCGGAGCCCGCGTCACCGGCGCAAGCGCCGAGCACGAGGGCCAGGGTGGTGAGCAGGGCAGTGCGCATGGGGTCCTCCTGGACACCGCCTCCATGGCGGTCGCCCAGGGTCATTGCATGGCCCGTGCCAGCAATCGATGTACGCCCACACCGCACGATCCCCACGTTGACGGGATCGCCGATCTACAGATCACAGAGACGCGCTACCTGGAGTAGAGCGATCAGCTATCTTCGAGCGCACTCCGCAGGGCCCGCAGCGCCGCGCGCCAGCCCTTCGTGATCTGCTCGTTGATCTCTTCGTCCTCGAGGGCCTCACCGCCCGAGTGCACGACCAGGAGCCGGGTCTCGTCGCCGTCGCGGGCGATCTGGAACTGGACCCGGCTGCCCTTGGTGAGCGCCTTGCCGGTGCTGTCCCAGGCGATCTCCAGCTTGCGGGTCGGCCGGACCTCCAGGAAGACGCCGCGCTCCTCCATGGGCTCGCCGTCATCTCCCTCGCTGACCAGCACGATGCGGCCGCCGCTGCGCGCGTCGACGCGGGCTTCGTCCACCCACCAGGAGGTGAGGCCATCGGCCGTGGTCAGGGCTCGCCAGACCGTGCGCGGACTGGCGGCGATGTTGATCTGCTGCCGAACAGCGGGCATCTCGCTCCCAACGAGGCCATCGCCTCGGACAGCGCGCATAACGCCCCACCTGGAACTGGCAAAGCACACGTCCCTGGCCGACCCGCTCCTGACGGTCTAGTCGGCGCCCACGAGCAGCCGCACCTCGGAGCTCGCCGGATCGCCGACCAGCACGCCGCGCGACCCGACCGCCAGGCTGTGACCGAACGAGCCCCCCGTGCGCCCGAGGACCCAGGACGGCGGGTCGTCGGTGAGCGGACGGCGCAGCCAGGCCACGGCAGCACCCGCCAGGCGATCCGGCGCGCCGACGACCACCCCCCCGTCCAGACAGGCGACCACCCGACCGGCTCCGGGGCCCAGGTCGTGGCGGTGGGTCGGAGCGCTCAGGTCCAGCGAGCCGAGGTCGTCCACCACGTGCAGATCGACCCGACCGGTGAGCGGATCCGCGATCACGAGATCCTCGTCGCCGTCCCCGTCCAGGTCGCAGCCGGCGAGCCCACGACCGAGTGCGGAGGGACCGGGCAGGCTGCCGCCGGGCCAGGCGATACCGCCGGACCGAAGCCCGCCCAGGAGGACGGGATCGGCGCCTGCCGCCAGGCTCACCGAGGCCAGCGACCACAAGCGACCGTCAGGCTGCCACTCGACGCCCTCGCCCTGGGGGCCGGACAGCCCGAGCGCGACCAGCACGCCGCCGTGCAGGACCGGAGCCCCGCCGAGCGCCTCGCCCGCCGCGCCGGTGATCACCTCGGTGCCCGATCCGTCCAGCAGGGCGCCGCCCTCGCCCCGGCCGGGGGCACCGGCGTACAGCGTCGAGCCGCCGAGCAGGGTCTCCCCGAGGCGGTCGCCGTCGGTCCCGGAGAGCACCATGCCGTCCGGTCCGTACACCGCACCCGGGCCCTGCCAGGGCGCCCCGATGCGCACCTCGTCGCCGACGAACGCGACCGCGGCGCCATACCCGCGTCCGGCGGGTCCATCGAAGCGCTCGGAGACCACGAGGCGCCGGGGCGGACCGTCCGGATCGGGCGGAGTACGCGGACAACCACCGAGGAGCACCACCAGGAGCAGGAGCCTCACCGCCGGGCCCCGATCACGTCGAGCGGGCCGAGCGCCTCCTCGAGCTGCCCGCGCGCCGCGTCGCGCACGGTGGCGTCGGCGACGTCCACCAGCACGATGGCACCGCGACCAAAGACCGCAGGTGGGGCGAACTCCAGGTGCTCGAGGGCGTGGGTCGCACCACAGGCCGGGCACTCGAGCGCGCGGGGACCGCCCGCGCGCCAGGCGGTGAGAGCACGCCCGAACGTCGGCACCACGTTGTCGCCGCTCACCGGGCAGGTCACGTGGAAGCCACCCTGGCCATTGGCGTACAGCACGAGATCATCGGGGAGATCGACCCGGATCGAGGCGTAGCCTCCGTCGACCAGCTCACCCGCGCGAGAACCCGGCTTGCGACCGGACTTCAGCTGGAGGCGCTCCAGCAGCTGATCCACCTCGGGAAGGGGCGGCAGCGGGCGCGCGTCGCGGGGCACGAGGTAGAGATCGAGGCGATGGCCGGGACGAGGGGGCAAAGGCGTACCAGGCGGCGACAGGGCGGGTGACACACGGTCAAGATACGTGCAGGCTGGACGATCCAGCAGACGCACTATGTCGCGGAGACCCGTGAACCGCACGCCCCTTCCACCTCCCGGAGCCGACGGCGCCATCCTGGCGGCCTTTGCGCGCCTGCACGAGGCGGAGAAGGGCCGGGAGCTGCGCTTTGCCTGGGCGCTGCTGGGTAGCGTGTGGTTCCACGTCGGCATCGCCGCGGTCGCCCTCGTCGGCGGGCAGTGCATGCCCCGCGTCCCCGCGTCCCCCACCTCCGAGCAGCCGATGGCCGTGCTGCTCGTCGACGCCTCCCCCGACCGCAAGAACGCCGCCGAGGGGGCCCGCCGCAAGGACCCCGCCGAGCCCAGCGAGCAGGACGCCAGCACCCGCGAGGACCGCCAGGACCCGGACTCCCTCGATGGGGCCCGCTGGGCCGCGCTCGACGCTGACGCCCTCGCCGAGCTCGACGCAGAGTCCCTGAGCGCCCTGGATCCGGAGCTGCTGGAGGCCCTGCCTCCGGACGTGCTCGCCACCCTCGATCCCGACGTCCTGGTCGAGCTCGACCCCTCCTTGCTCGAGGAGGTGCTGGTCTCCCTGCCCGCCGCCGACCCGCGCCGGCTGCCGATCGCCGACGCCCTCGCCCGCCGCAGCCCCCAGGGCCTGGCCAACGCACCCGATCGCGCGCCAGCCGATCCCCTGCCCCACCCCGGCGCCGACGAGCCCGAGCCCCAGGACGCCGAGGAGGCTCCGGGCAGCGACCCCGACGATGCTGTGGCCGACGCTGCCCTGCCCGATCCGCCCGACCTCGAGCGGGTCGAGCAGGACCCCATCGAGCGGGAAGAGCCCGAAGAGGAGGAAGAACCAGATGTTCCGGAGCCGGAGCCCGAAGAGGAGCCCCGGTTCAAGCGGTACCTGCACGCCGAGGAGACCGCCCTGCGGGAGCGCCCCAACCAGGACGAGTACATCAGCAGCCGGAACAGCCGGGCCGAGGAGCTGCGCAAGGTGGAGGTGACCTCGGAGATCGAAGGCGTCGCCACGCCGCCCCTCGACGGCCTGCCGATCCCGACCGGCACGCCGTCTCTGGACCTCGCCGACGGGGATCCCGAGGCGGAGGGGGGCGACGCACCCGCGGCGGGAGAGCCGGTCGAGACCCGGGTCAGTGTCCAGCAGGGCGGCGGCAAGGACGGCGACGAGTCGGGCACGGGCTCGCCCCTGGTCGGCGAGGGCCAGCGGGGCGGAGCCCCCTCCCGCAGCGGTCGCCGAGCATCCGCGTCGGCGTCGGCAGTCCTTGTCACCGGCGGGGATGCGCCCGTCGACGGCGTCACCACCGCCGAGCGCCCCGACGACCTGCAGCCGCTGGAGCACGAGGCCTGGTGGTCCCCCAAGGTCGCCCGGATCCTCATCCAGGCGCCCGAGGTCGAGCCCGCGGAAGCGCCGATCACCGCAGCACTCGCGACGGAGCAGGTGGACGAAGCGCCCGAGCCGCGGCCCGACACCCACAACGACCGCGGCGGCACCGAGCGCCCGGTCGAGGTCGACGAGCCCCTGCCCGAGTCTCCCGAGGACACCGCCGAGCCCGAGGAGGGCGAGGTCGAGCCCATGGAGGAGCCCGAGCCGGTCGAGGAGCCGGTCGAGTCCATCGCCGATCTGCGCGACTCCCTGGGCTGGGGTGGCACCGCCGACCGGCGCACCCGCCCCGAGCGCAGCATGCCCGGGATCAACGTCACCGACGGCAACCTGCGTACCTCCAAGCAGACCGCGTCCACCCAGCTGCTCATCGACAACATGGCCATGGTCGACGCCGCCGACAGTCCCCTCGGGCGCTACCGCAAGACCCTGGACGACGAGGTCCGCAAGCAGTGGCACACCATGGACCTGTCGCTGCACGAGCGTGCGCTGGGCATCCAGGGCGATGTCACCGTCGTCTTCCAGGTGCAGCACAACGGCAAGGTCACCGAGAAGACCATCACCCGGTCCAGCGGCTACGCCTCCCTCGACGCGATGGCGTTGGACGCGATCCCCGAGAAGCTGCCTCGAATCCCCAACGACATCGAGGCGGACTCCCTCTTCCACGCCTACACCTTCGTCTACCGGAACCCGATCATCGTCTCGGGAGACCAGTAGGAGATCCTTGCTGGTCACGAAGGTGGGTCCTACGATCCGAAGAGTGGACCAGCGATGAGCAACCAAGCCACGCGAGACACCGAGAACGAGAGGCGCTGACCGACAGTGGGTTGTACCGCAGACATCTCCCGCACCCCCGCCATCCGGCGACCGCCCAGCTCGCAGAGCTGGAGCTTGTTCGGGATCTTCCTGCTGGTCGCGCTGCTGCTCCAGGTCCCCATCGTGCTCGGCTTCGGCGTGCTGCTCTCCCTGCTCGAGGCGCCGTCACGCGACTTCAGCTCGCCCCCCATGGCCGTGCTGCTGGTCGAGCCGGGCGAGAAGAAACAGGAGCCCAAGGAGAAGGAGCTCGAGGAGGAGGAAGAGGATCCCGAGCTGGACGGCCAGATCGTCGAGATCGCCCCGCCCGAGGACCAGACCCGCCCCGAGGAGGCCGACTACCTCGCGGAGATGAACAGCACGGTCGTCGAAGAGACCCGCACCGAGCGCACGGTGATGAACCCCGAGGTCCTCGCGCCCAGCTACAGCGAGGAGCAGGTCTACGAGCAGGAGGACCTGCTCGACCTCAACGTCGACAAGGAGTCCACCGGCGCCACCCCCGGCCAGGAGAGCTTCGACCTCTCGACCAACGGCTCGCTCGCCGCCCTGCCGTCGCAGTGGCAGCTGACCAACAAGGACGGGCTGCAGGACCCCGTGCCCAGCAGCCACGCCGAGTCCCGGCTCGCCGGAGCACCCTCGAACGATCTGCTCGACGAGCGCCTCGGCAGCGAGGTCGCGGTCAACGCGAAGGAGTTCATCCACGCGGCGTACCTCAACCGGATCCGCCGGTTGGTCCAGTACTACTGGCGACAGAACGTCGACAACCTGCCCAGCAGCACCCGCCTGTCGAAGCCCCGCTACCGCACCGTCGTGCACGCGGTGCTCAACGCCGACGGCGCCCTCGAGTACATCGAGGTCACCAGCGAGTCCGGCGAGCCTGTGGTCGACGACTGCCTCGTGCGCGCCTTCCGCCTGGCCGCCCCCTTCCCCAACCCGCCCGCGGGGCTCGTCGAGAGCGACGGCCGGGTCTACCTGCCGTCCTTCGACATGACGCTCGTGCTCACCCAGGCGGCGGCGCAGTACCAGGCGATCGACCCGCGCGCGGGCGTGCAGTACCCGGGGTTGTTGAAGGCGCCGCGGTAGAGGGTCGGATCCGGAGAACGGGATGGATCGGGGAAGGTCCACGCGGTCTGCCCTGCCCCCACCACGAAGGCACGGAGACGCGGAGGGTCACGGAGGGGGGAGCGGACGACACGGAAGAAGCCGTGCTGGCGGGTGGGGGCGAGGGCCCTGTCGAGTCGTTCCAGCCGAGGCCCTGTGCTCTCGACCGGGTCACCTGAGGGTGCGGCTCGACGCG
>CALATR010001003.1 GCA_937891875.1 uncultured Pseudomonadota bacterium
CACCGACTCGGACACCGACAGCGACACTGACACCGACTCGGACACCGCCTGCTCGCCCGACGAGGACCAGGACGGCTTCTGCCCGCCCGAGGACTGTGACGACACGTCCATCTGGGTCAACCCGGCCTGGGACGAGACGCCCGGCAACAAGGTCGACGACAACTGCGACGGCCGCGTGGACGAGCTGTTCGACCGGGTGCTGGCGTTCGAGTCGGACGCCGCGACGGGCACCGCGATCGTGCAGGTGAACACGCTGGGCCAGTTCAAGGGCGCATACGCGACCAGCCAGCCGGCCTACATCGCCGCCGCCACCCAGGATCGCGACCTGGTGCACTATGTCGGCTGGGGCGCGAACACCGTCTGGCGCTTCGACGAGAACGGTGCCGTCGAGATCGTGGCGCAGATCCCCGAAGAGTACGAGTGGCTCAACGGGGACGACGAGCCCGATCCGCCCCCCGCGATCGGCAATGACCTCGCTGCCCACCCCGCCGGCTACTACCTGGTCGCCGCCGCGGACCGCCTGCTCAAGTTCGAGGAGGACGGGAGCTGGTCGACGGTCGCCCAGTGGGCCTGCCTGGAAGAGGACGAGAGCCACGAGTTCTGCCCGCTGGCCCTGTCGGTCGACTCGCTCACCGGAGAGGTCCTGTTGCTGGGCTACTTCGGCGGCATCGGCACCTGGGACCCGGACAACGGCCTGACCGTGCTGCAGACCTCGGACCCGGAGAACCCAGGTCCGAGCTACATCATGGCGCAGCACGAGCGCCTGGACAGCCACTACGCCCTGACGAACTTCGTCAACGAGTCCGACCTGCCGACTCTGGGCATGTTCCGCTGGAACCATCAGGCCCAGGAGATGCGCCTGCTGGGCACCTGGCCCGAGGATCAGCGCACGACGGCCACGTCCGGCACCTACAACTACACGCCGAACAGCTTCATGATCGAGTCGGAGACGGGCGACTTCTACTTCGCCGCCAACTCGGCCAGCAACGGCACCGGCTCCTACTGGAACCAGATGTGGCGCATGACCGCCGACGGCTCCTACGCGACGATCCTGTACTCGACCGATGGAACGACCAACACCGGCTACTGGACCGCCGGCATGGTGTTCTACACGCAGGAGAAGTGAGGCAGGACCTGGGTCCTTACAGATCTGAAGTCTGACTTCAGATCTGTAAAGCACCCGCGTCCCACCCAGGCCGCGCCGCGCCCTACGCGTCGGCGCCCTTCTCCTCACCCTCGCCAGAGGCCGCGTCCGCCACGGGCTCCGCCGCCTCGTCCGCCGCAGGCTCCTCGTCCACCGCAGGCTCCTCGGCCTTCGGCTGCTCGGCGTCGTGGGCGATCTCGGCAGCACCCTCGGCGTTGGCTGCGACCTCGGCGGCGCCCTTCGACACCGCCCTGGCCACGCCCTCGACCGCGTGCACCACCCCGTCCGCGACCTCGCCAACCGCGTGGGCGACGGCATCGGCGACGTTGTGGGCGACCTCGCTGACCGCCTCGCCCGCGTGCTCGCCGGCCTCGCGCTCGGCCTTGGCATCCGGGTGTCCCTGCACCGCGTCGACCGCCTTGGTGGCGTTCTCGACGATGGATCCGGCCACGGCGGTCGCGGCGTCGGCGACCACGTCGGTCACCGGGTGCACCGCCTCCTCGGCGGCGTCACCCACGGCGTGGCCGGGGCGACGGCGCACCGTGCGCACGTGGTCGACGGCCTTGGGCGGCTTGGCGCCCACCTCGACCTCCTCCGTCGGGGTCGGCGGCACGGCCACACCCGCGGCGACCGCGGCAGCCTGGGCCTCGATGGCCTGCTGGAGCTCGGCGAGTCGCGAAGCGACCTCCTGGCCCCGCAGGCTGTTGGCGGCGACCCGCTCGCTGGCGCGCATGAGCTCCGCGTGGGCGGGGATCAGCTGCTCGCGCTTCTCGAGGATGGTGGCCAGCGCCATGAACAGCTCGGCGCTGCCCTTGTCCTTCTCGATCAGCTCGCGGATGTCCTTCTCGGCCTTGTCGTAGTCGCCGCGATCGGTGGCCAGCATCGCCCACTCGAAGCGCAGGCGGTTGCCGATCCGGGCGCGCTTGTCCGCGTGCTTGCGGGCCTGCTTGAGCAGCCAGTCGGCGCGATCCAGGTTGCCCGCCTGACGCTCCAGCCGCGCGAGCAGCACGAAGCCGTCCGCGTGCTTGGCGTCATCGCGGGTGATGCGGGCCAGCAGCTCGCGGGCCTCGTCCAGGATGGTGTCGCGCTCCAGCCCCTCGGCCACCTGGGCCTTGGCCAGGAGCAGGGTGCACAGCCGCGGGATCTGCACCCGATCGTTCGGGGCCAGGCGCACCGCCTCGCGCAGCAGCTCCTCGGCACGGGGGAGGGCGTCCAGGCCCTCGTCGAAGCGGGCCATGCCCAGCAGGCCGTACGCGTCGGGCAGCATCGGGGACTGCTCCATCGCGGCCTTCAGCAGGTCCAGCGCCTCGGTCCGGCGACCCTGACGCATCAGCAGGCTGGCGAGCCGGGTCTTGAGGCGGGTCTCGTCGGGCAGGACCTCGACGGCCTTCTCCAGCACGGTGATCGCCTTGCCCCGCGCACGGCGGGACAGGTACCAGGTGCAGGCGTCCTGGAAGATCTCGGCCACCGGCGCCTGCTCCATCGCGGCGTCGTACGCCTCCTCGATGGTCTCGCGCTTGGTGTCGAGCCGACGGTAGAGCTCCAGCTGCAGCAGGTGGGCGTCCGCGTTGCCGGGGCTCTGCTTGAGGATCCAGGAGAGCCGCTGCTGGGCCAGCTCGAAGTGGGGCTTCTTCGAGCGGATCATGCCGATCACCGCCTCGAGCTCCGGATCGTTGTCCGGGTAGCGCAGGCTGATGGTGTCCCGACCCCGCCGGCAGGCGACGAGGCAGCGGTTGGTCTCCTGCACATGGGCGATGCGATCGGCGCCCTCGGCGGACTTGCCCAGGTGCGAGTGCATGCGGGCCACGTCGGCGAGCACGTCGAAGTCGGAGATCTCCCGCATGCGGAAGCAGCTCTTGACCAGCGGGTGCACCCGGTAGATCCGGTTGTCGTCGTTCCCGCCGTACTCGAGCAGACCATCGGCCAGGAACTGCAGGCGCAGCTTGCGGCTGACGCCCCAGTCGGCCAGCGTCCGGCCGTCCACCGGGATGCGGATGTGGGAGATGCGGGCGAGGATCAGGCGATCCTCCTTGCCCAGGCCGTCCACCCGCTTGCGCAGCACCCGACGCAGGGCGCCGGTGTCGCCGGGGTCGGCCATCTTCATGAACTTCGGGTCCTCGACCAGGTCCACGCCCTTGTCGCGCTCACGGACCTCGACCGCGTACTGGCGGCAGGCCATGGCGTGGCCGAAGATCTTCTCGGACATGGGTCCGAACTTGTCCCGCGGGAACTCCGGCGCGTTGTACGCCTCGAAGATCTCGTGGAAGAACCTTCCCTTCAGGCCGGGCACGTGGAACATGCGCGCGGCCTGGTTCTCCTCGTGGTCAAACGCCTGGGGCTTGCCCTCGGAGACGAAGACCAGGCGCAGCGGGTAGCGGTTGCCCAGCAGGGACTGCACCAGGCTGGCCAGACGATCCTTGCGGAAGAAGTCCAGCTCCCGGCCGATCGCCGACTCGAGGGGCTGGACCACGAGGACCTGGTTCGCGGTGGACTCGGCGGCCTGCAGCGCCTCGATGGCGGCCTTGATCACGGCCACCGGGGTGCTCTTGCCATCCGCCAGCGCGTCGGCGAGCTGGGTGGCGCCCGCCTGGCTGGTGATCTCGGCCAGGCGCGCGGCCAGGGTGTCGAAGCCGGCGCCGCGGCCCAGGAACACGTCCATGTGCCGGGTCAGCTCGGTCGCACCGATGACCTCGTCCAGGAGCACGTTGCGGCCCGATCCCTCGGCGCCGTGCACGACGATGGGTCCGCCCTCGCCCAGGAGCTCGGTGAGCGCGGCGCTCTCCTCCTCCCGACCGACGAAGATGCGGCGCACGCCGCCGCCCGACGGGGACGTGCCCTTGACCGCCGCCTTGGCGACCTCGACCGGGGCGGCCTCGACCTCCTCCGCGATGGGCTGGGGCAGCTTGCGGATGTACGCCGGGCCGCGCTCCTTCTCCATCTGCAGGGGGAGCCCGCGGAAGAGCATGTTGAAGAGCAGCGGGTTGGCCGAGCGCGACACCACCACGACGGTGGGCTTGTGCGGCGCACTCTGGAGCATCTCCGCGATCTTCTCCATGCCCTGGCGATCCGCGCCCTCGGGCTCGACGAAGACGATGACGCCGTCGGGTTGACCGATGGCCCGCGACACCGCCTCGACGGTGGGAACGCGGGTCGGCGGCACCGGCGGGCCGGAGAGGGCGATGGACGGCATGCCCTGGGCACGGTCCTTGAGCGCGAGCAGAACCTTCGCGTCACGCAGGAGGTGGGCGCCGACGGCAACGACACAGCGGCCCGCCTCGACGGCGGCGTGAACCCGATCCATGGAGAACTCCGAGGCCAGACCGGACCGTGGTGTACGGCATCGTCCGGTACAGGGCCGTCGGCGGTAACCCCGGAGACTGCGGGGTTCAACTTGACGGGTGGTGGATCCGGTGTAAATACAACCACATGGTTGTACGTCGACCCCAAGTCAGCGACGACGAGCTGGACCGGCTGTTCCGGGCCCTCGCGGATCGCACGCGCCGGGACATCCTCCGGCGCACGGTCATCGAGGGCGAGTCCGTCAGTGATCTGGCCGCCGCCTACGACATGTCCTTCGCCGCCGTGCAGAAGCATGTCGCCGTGCTCGAGGCCGCTGGCCTCATCCACAAGACCCCGCAGGGACGCAAGCGCCTGGTCACGGCCGATCCGGACCAGCTGGCCCGCGCCCGGGAAGCGCTCACCAAGCTCGAGGCGCTGTGGCGCCGCCGCATCGACACCCTGGACGAGATCCTGTCCGAACCCGAGGAATGACCATGCCCATCGAGTCCATCACGCCCGACCCGGAGTCCCTCACCCTCACCGCCATCGGCGTCTTTCCGGTCCCGGTGGAGCGCTTGTGGCGCGCGTTCGCCGATCCTCGCCAGCTGGAGCGCTTCTGGGGTCCGCCCCAGTGGCCGGCCACGTTCACCCGCCACGACATGGAGGTCGGCGGGCGCAGCGAGTACCACATGAGCGGGCCCGACGGGGAGATCGCCGCCGGATTCTGGCGGTTCAAGGCGGTGGAAGAGCACGCACGCTTCGTGGTCGACGACGGCTTCTTCGACGAGGAGGGCAACGAGATGCAGGGCATGCCCACCACGGTGATGGAGGTGGTCTTCGAGGCCACGCCCACCGGCTCCCGCTTCGTCGCCACGTCCTCGTTCCCCAGCATCGAGGCCATGGAGCAGCTCTTCGCCATGGGCATGGTCGAGGGCCTCACCGAGGGTCTGGCCCAGATGGACGACGTGCTCGCGGATCTGCGCGACCACAGCAAGAACATGGCCGCCGCCCTTCAGCTGGTCAGCGACACCCGGGTCCGGATCAGCCGGGTCGTGCGCGGCAGCCTGCGGCAGATCTGGCGCGCCCACACCGAGCCCGAGCTGGTGCGGCAGTGGATGCTCGGGCCCGACGGCTGGGAGATGGTCGACTGCGTCATCGGCACGGCCGTCGGCGAGCCCAACAAGATGTCCTGGCAGCGGATCGGCGGCGGAGACCTGTTCGGCTTTGAGGGCGAGGCCAAGGAGGTCATCCCCCCGCGCCGCATCGTCTTCACCGAGGCGATGCAGGGCATGGACGCGCCCCCGACGATGAACGAGACCGAGTTCATCCCCAAGCCCGGCGGCAAGACGCTCATCTCCGTGACCATCACCTACGCGTCCAAGGAGATGCGCGACATGGTCATCGGCACCGGCATGGTCGACGGCATGGAGGCCTCCTACGCCCGCCTGGACACGCTCTTCGTGGACTGAGCCGCGGGCAGGGACGGCGGCGGCCGGCGGGGGTTAGGTCCCCGCCATGCCGTCGGACCACCTCGTCGAGCGCGTCGCCACCATCCCCACCACCTCGGGCGTCTACCTGTTCCGGGACGCCCGGGGGAAGGTGATCTACGTCGGCAAGGCGGCGAACCTCCGCGCCCGCCTGCGCCAGTACCTCCGCGGCGACGACGACCGCTTCTTCGTGCCCTTCCTCGTCAGCGAGGCGGCCGACGTCGACGTGGTGCTCACGCACACGGAAAAGGAGGCGTTGCTCCTCGAGAACGAGCTGATCAAGCAGCACCGCCCCCGCTACAACGTCAAGCTCGTCGACGACAAGAACTTCCTGCACCTGCGCATCGATCGCCGGGTCAAGTGGCCGCGCTTCACCCTGACCCGGCAGATCGGCGAGGACGGCGCCGAGTACTTCGGGCCCTACCACTCGGCGTCGAAGGCGCGGGACACGCTCGCGATGATCCAGCGGGCGTTCCCCCTGCGCACCTGCACCGACCACGTGCTGCGGACCCGCCAGCGCCCGTGCCTGCTGCACCAGATGGGCCGCTGCGTGGCGCCCTGCGTGGAGGGCAAGGTCGAGCGACCCGAATACGACGAGATCATCGACGAGGCGACCCTCATGCTGCGCGGGCAGCACCGGCCCCTGCTGAAGAAGCTCGAGGTGCGCATGCGGCGCCACGCCGAGGCCGAGGCGTTCGAGCGGGCGGCCCGGGTCCGCGACCTCATGCGCAGCGTGCAGGAGACGCTGGAGCGCCAGCACGTCATCGACACCAAGCTCGGCGACCGGGACCTGTGGGGGGTGCACCGGGAGGGCCAGCGGGCGGCGATCGCGGTGCTGCCCGTGCGCGAGGGCATCATGGGCGAGCCCCGGATCACCCTCGTCAGCCGCCTCGGCGGAGAGCTGGACGAGCAGCTGTCGAGCCTCGTCAACACGGCCTACCCGCCCGGCGCCTACATCCCCCCCGAGATCGCCCTGCCCGCCCTGCCGCCCGACGCCGACGCCCTGGCCGAGGTCCTCTCCGAGCGGCGCGGCAAGCGGGTCAAGGTCACCCACCCCCAGCGCGGAGACAAGCTGCGCCTGGTCGAGCTCGCAAGCGAGAATGCCAGGTTGAGGCTCCAACAAGCCGAGGACGACGACCAGCGCCTGGAGTCCGCCCTGGAGCGCCTGGGGGAGATCCTGCGCCTGTCCGGGCCGCCCCACCGCATCGAGTGCTTCGACAACTCCAACCTGCAGGGCACGAACCCGGTCGCCGCGATGGCGGTGTTCATCGACGGCCGTCCCGAGCGCAGCGAGTACCGCCGCTACCGCATCAAGACCGTCGTGGGCGCCGACGACTACGCCTCGATGAAGGAGATCCTGACCCGACGCCTGCGCCGTGCGGCGGAGGACGGGGTCTACCCGGATCTCCTGGTGGTCGACGGCGGCAAGGGTCAGCTGGGCGTGGCCATGGCGGTGCTGGAGGACCTCGGCTTCACCGAGATCCCGGTGATCGGCATCTCCAAGCCCCGCACCGAGCACAGCAAGGGCGATCGAGGCGCGACCGACAAGATCGTGCTGCCCAACATCAAGGACCCGCTGCGCCTGCGCCGGAACGACCCCGCCCTGCGGATCCTCCAGCACATCCGCGACGAGGTCCACGACACCGCCATCAACTACCACCGCAAGGTGCGGCGCCGGAACACCCTGTCGAGCGTGCTGGAGGCGATCCCCGGCATCGGCCCGGGGCGGCGCAAGGCGCTGCTGCGGCACCTGGGCTCGGCCGAGGCCGTCCTGCACGCGGACAAGGACACCCTGTCGACGGTGCCCGGCATCGGCCCCTCCGTAGCCGACACCATCTGGCGGGCGCTCCACCCGGGTGATGCCGGTTCGAGCGGCACTTCTGGCCAGGAGGCCAAGACGTGAGCGACACGCAGACCTTCGTACTGACCACCGCCCGAGAGGGGGAGGGTCCGCTCATCGACGAGCTCGCCATGCACGGGCTGACCGGCACGCCGACCGGGCACGGCGCGGTGCACCTGCGGGGCAGCCTGGAGGACGCGTATCGGGCCGTGCTGTGGACCCGGATCGCGAGCCGGGTGCTGCGGCCGCTGGGGATCGCCGACGCGACCGACGGGGACACGCTGTACGAGAGCTGCCGCCGGGCCCCCTGGCACGAGCACCTCGACCCGGGCCGCACCTTCGCCATCTACGTCACCGGGGCCAACGCCGAGCTGCGCCACCCGCACTACACCGCCCTGCGGGTCAAGGACGCGATCGTCGACCACTTCCGCGACCGCACCGGCTCGCGCCCCGACGTGTCGCGCGAGGACCCTGACGTGCAGCTCCACGTGCGGGTCAACGACCACGACGCCATCATCAGCGTCGACCTCGCCGGCGCCCCGCTCCACCAGCGCGGCAAGGGTCGCGACGGCGGACCGGCTCCGATCCGCGAGACCCTCGCCGCGGCGATCCTCATGATCGCGGACTGGCCCCGC
>CALATR010001004.1 GCA_937891875.1 uncultured Pseudomonadota bacterium
CCGCCGACCCCCTGGGCCAGACCCGCGCCCTCTCCCGGGTCCTCTGGCGGAAGCACCGGATCGAGGTGCCGATCCTGCCCTTCGCCGGCCGCGCGTACACCCGCTTCTCCGTGCAGATCTACAACGAGGTCGACGACGTCGAACGTCTCGCGCATGCTGTGGACGCGGAGCTCGCGGGCACTTGACGATTCCCTGGCACCCCGCCTTCAACCGGGGTACCAAGCGCGGCTGCCGCATATGGAGGAGATCATGCGCCACATCCTGCCCCTCGCCGCGTTGGCCCTGGCCACGGTCGGCTGTGCCAAGAACATCCCCATCGCCGAGGGCGAGTGCTCGGACCTCCTCAAGGAGACCTTCCGCGACGCGTCCTTCGAGACCGAAGAGGAGGAAGAGGCGCTGCAATCCCTCCTGCTGGGCATGCACACCGAGTGCATGGGCAACCTGGCGGATGACGTGAAGGACCGTGCCCTCAACCCTGGCCCACTGACCGCGGAGTACCTCGACGGGCTCCCCCAGCCTGAAGGAACCACGCCGGAAGAGCAGACCCCCGTCGGCCTGAACTCGCGCTCCGCGTTCCCCCTGTCGAAGCACCTGGAGGGCATGCAGGACACGAACCAGAACTGCATGGGCAGCGACTCGACCAAGTACAGCACCAAGGTCTGGACAGATGGAGAGGAGTGCTTCTTCGACGGGACGTGCTCGACAGCGACGTCAACAGGCCTCTCCCTGACGAAGAACATCCTGGCTACTGTCTGGATCGAGAGCTTCGCCGACTACTATCGCACCACCATCCCCTTCGAGGACGGCGAGGTGGAGGCCATCGTCTCCCGCGGCTGGATCGCCGAGACCTTCAAGTCCGGCCAGGACGGCGACGGCGGCAGCGAGTGGCGCCAGCGCTACGTGCTCGACGTCTACTACGTCGACCCGGCCGACGACTCCAAGACGCTCCGATACTACATGTTCTGGTCCGAGGCGAGTCTGCCGGGCGTGGGGGATGACCTGTACGTGGCGCAGGTCCGTGATGGCCTGGAGGAGAACTTCGCGAACGTCGACGCCTTCTTCGGCGGCGAGATCTGCGACGACCGCGATATGACCGAGGACGAGGCGAAGGAGCTGTAGTCCGATGTGCGGCCGCGTCTCCATGCTGGCCGCGCCGGAGCTGCTGCTTCAGCTCTTCGGTGTGCCTGCCGTCCCCGATCTCGGCGGGCCGCAGTTCAACACCGCGCCCAGCGATCCGCTGCTGACCATCACCAACCGCGGTGAGGGTCGGCAGGCGGAGGCGATGCGCTGGGGCCTGGTCCCGCCGTGGGCCAAGGACGTCAAGATCGGCTACCGCATGATCAATGCGCGCAGCGAGACGGTGGCCACGAAGAACAGCTTTCGAAGCCCCTTTGCGAAGCGCCGCTGCCTGATCGTGGTCGATGGGTTCTACGAGTGGCAGCGCGAGGGCAAGAGCAAGCTCCCCTGGCGGATCGTCATGGACGGCGACACCCCCGAGGAGCGCGGTCGCCCCTACGCCCTGGCGGGCCTGTGGGAGCGGTGGAAGCAGCCCGACGAGAGCTGGCTCATCACCGCGACCATCCTCACGACCGAGGCGAACGCCCTGCTGGAGCGGATCCACGACCGCATGCCGGTGATCCTGCCGGAGCCCACCTGGGACACCTGGCTCGACCCCGACAACCACGACACCGACTCCATGCAGGACCTCCTCGTCCCCTACGAAGCGGACGCGCTGGCGATGTTCCGGGTCTCGACCCACGTGAACAACGCGAGGCACAAGGACGCCCTGTGCGCGGCACCCCTGGCTGGGGAGGGCTCGGAGCTGGTGCGGGGGCGGGAGCTGTAGGGGCGCGGGGCGCGGAGCGCCCGTTGTTGGTGGTTGGTGCTTGGTTCTTGGTGTCGGCTGGCGCACGGCGGTCCAGGTGGTCGCGTCTACAGGGTGGTGGCAGCACGGGACCAACAACCAACAACC
>CALATR010001005.1 GCA_937891875.1 uncultured Pseudomonadota bacterium
AGCCCCGCGGCAACCGGGACTGGTGGCTGCGCTGGGTCGGTGCGGACGAAGGCCACGATCTCACGCTGGACTTCGACGGGGACGTACGCCCGGTCGCCGCACTCGACCCCGAGCACGGCGCCGGCATGGTGCTGCTCGACGCCTGGGACGCCCCGGACGAGCTGGTGCTGGTCGCAGGCGGTCGGGACGTCTGGCGGATCGACACCATCCGCGACGGGCTCGGCTCGCGAGATCTGGTCGCCCAGGCCGCCGCGGTCGTGCCCCTGCCCGAGTGATCCGCCCGGTCCGATCTCGTCCGTTGACAGTCGCGTTCCCACCGGCACTCTGCTTCCCAGAGGTCGGGAGGTCGCATGCTGCGTGTGGGTGTCGTGCTGGTGTTGGCGACCCTCGCCGGCTGTGCCTCCGAGCGTGGATTCCGCCCGTTCGACGCCGATGACGAGACGGACGACCCGAGCGTCGATCCGGGGGATGATCCGGACGATCCCGACGGTCCGGGTGGCGGAGGCTGGGGGGACTGGGACCTCGGGAGCCTGCCCAACATTGCGCTGGTGCTGGCAGTCCAGCCGGGCGCCATCCGCGGTGGCAACACGGAGCTGCTGGTGACCGACGTCCGCGGTCAGGTGATCGACCGCTGGGAGCCTCCCACCGACGAGCTCGGCCTCGGCCGCAAGATCACGAGCGTGCAGCCCCTCGGCGAGGGCCGCGTGCTGGTCGTCACCGAGCGAATCTGGGACTTCGACAAGACCACCTTCGACAACGCCGGTGAGCGCACCACCTTCGACGACGAGGTCGTGTTCCTCGGCAGCTGGGACCTCGGCAACCGCGCCGACGCCATCTGGATCGGCGACCTCACGACCCGGTCCTGGACCCGGGTGGTCCACCTCGAGGACGACCTCTCCCACCTGGTCGTCGACGCGACCGGGCAGACCATCCCGTTCTCCGCGTTCACGAGCCTGTGGAAGACCCACATCGCCAGCCACGGCTACGGCTCCGACCGTCTCCTGCTCTCCTGGCACACCGCGCTGTGTCGGCCCATCGACGGCCAGCGCGTGCTGTCCCTGCCCCTCGACAGCACCGGCGAGGCCCGGATGTGGCGGCTCGACGAGTCCTGGCCCTCCTTCGATGATCCTCTGGTGGAAGCGCTCATCGGTGGAGAGACCCTGGACGGGGAGCCGGTCGCGCTGGGAGTCGTCGTCGAGGGACCCTGCGCGCAGTCCTCGGAGCAGCTGCCGGCGCGTTCGCTGGTGCACTGGTGGCTCGACGGCGGATCTCGGGTGATCGCAGAGGATCTGGACCCGAACGATCAGGTCGCCTTCGAGCCCCGTTCCGCCGCCGCCGTGATCGTCTCCGAGGGGCCTGTCGACTCCGAGGAACGCCAGTGGAATGTGCGCTGGGTTGGTGCACCCGACGGGCTCGACGTGCAGGTGACCCACCCCGGCGGAGTGCGCGTCCTGGCCGCCCTGGACGCCGAGCATGGCGCCTCGCTGGTCGCCCTGCAGGACCAGATCGAGGGCGACGAGCTGGTCTTTCTCGCCGGGGCCAAGGACGTCTGGCACATCGACGCGCTGAAGGAAGGGCTGTCGAAGCGGGACATCTACCTGATCGACGGCACTGTCGTGCTCGTGCCCGAGTAGGGGAGCGGAGGCGCGCGTTCCAGGGTCCGCCTTGACAACCGCTCGTGACGCGTCACCCTGGAAGCGGGAGTCGGGCGAGGAGGACATCGATGGTCCAAGCACCGAGGCTGTTCGGCATGGCCCTCGGCGCGGCGCTCGCGCTCGGCGGGTGCGCGTCGGAGAGCAACTTCCGTCCGTGGGATCACGGCGACGATGACGGTGATCCCGGCTCCGGCCAGGACGATCCCGACGGTCCGGGCACCGGCGGCTGGGGCGACTGGGACCTGGGCGAGATCCCGAGCATCGCGATCGTCATGTCCACCTGGGCCACCGACTCCGCGACGGGCACCGAGCTCGTGGTGGTCGACCTGCGCGGCCAGATCCTCGACACCTGGCAGCCTCCCTATGACGCGGAGTACGGCTGGTACCCGACCGTGACCCAGATCGAGCCCCTCGGCCAGGGCAAGGTGATGGTCGTCACGTCCCTGGGCTGGGACCGCTTCGATCAGCAGTCGGGCACGGACTCGTCGGACTCGGAAGGCGGATCGACCGGGTTCAGCAGCGGAAAGAACGAGGAGATCCCCGAGAAGCTCTACGGCGGCTGGGGCAGCGACTGGCAGGCCGGGTGGCAGGTGTCCGGCGTGTGGATCGGCGACCTCACCACCCGCCAGTGGACCCGGGTGCTCCACCAGGACTGGATGTCCGGAGAGCTCGTCGTCGAGCAGACCGGCCAGCGCCTGTCGATGCAGGCGGCATACGCCTCGTGGTCGCTCCGGGTCGCGCCGCACGGCCACGACACCGATCGCCTGCTGCTCTCCTGGATGCCCGCCATGTGCGGCCGTGACACCGAGCAGCGCGTGCTCAGCGTGCCCTTGACCGCATCCGCCGAGGGCCGGCTCTGGCTGCTCGACCGAGACTGGCCCGACATCGACGATCCATCCGTGCGGACGCTGCAGGGCGGCGTGAACGCGGACGGGGACGCCACGACCCTGTCGGTGCTCGGCGCCCACCCCTGCGTCGCCTACGAGAGCCCGCCGCCGGAGCGCCTCGTGCGCTGGCGCCTCGAGGGCGGCCCCCAGGTGATCGCCGACGACCTGGTCTACAGCGATCGCGTCGCGTTCGATCCCGTCCAGGGGGGCGCCATGATGGTGAGCATGCCCACCGACGAGCGTCCCTGGGCGATCCGCTGGCTCGGCGGGCCGGGAGGCACCGACCTGCTGGTCGAGGACGTCGGCGGCGTGTACCCCATCGCCGCCCTCGACACCGAGCACGGCGCGGGCCTGGTCCACATCCAGGGCGCGGCGGGCGAGGAGGAGCTGGTGATGATCGCCGGCGGGCGCGACGTCTGGCACATCGACGAGCTGAAGCAGGGCCTCTCCAAGCGACCGATGCAGATGCTGGCCGGGGCCGTGGTCGAGATCCCCGAGTGAGGGGAGCCGGCCTCGCCGTGGTCGTCGTGCTGGCGCTGGTCGGCGGCTGCACCTGCGGGGCCGGACGGAGCGGAGCGACCGGCCAGGAGTCGGCGGGGCAGCCTGACTTCGGGGTGGGGCCCGCCAAGCGGGTCGGCACGGGATCGCAGGGCGGACGCGCCGGGTCGGGAGCGGGCGGCGGCCAGGGGGTCGGGGACGCGCTCTCCCAGACCCGCGACGCGGTGCGTCAGCTGGCCCGGGAGGCTGGCAGTGGCGCGGACGACAGCACCAAGTGCACCGTGGACGTGGACGTCGAGGTGACGGAGCACGTGCCGCAGAGCCTCGAGGAGACCGTCTTCGGCACCCGCGCGGCCGAAGACGTGGAGGTCACGGAGACGAAGGGTCCGTGTCCGTGACCTCGGGTCCTCCAGGTTGAACCTGGGACATCGCCATCTGGCCCAGCAGGCCGACCAGCAGTCCGAGCACCAGCAGCAGGCCGATGGCGCCCCACACGACAAGCTCCCTGCGCTTGCCCTTGCGCCGCTGCTCGGCGATCCGCTCGTGCCAGGCTTCGAAGGTGGCGACCCGGTGGGACAGGGCGGTCGAGGGGGCCCAGGACTGCACGTCGTCGACCAGCCAGATCACGCTGGCGGGCACCTCGATGGGCGGCCCGTCGACGGTGATCCCATCGCCGGTCTGCAGGGTGAAGGCGGGGTCGATGATCCGACGGGCTCGGCCGTACAGCGGCACGTCCACCTCGTCGGCGTCGGTCGCGAGCGCCTCGAGCAGTCCGTGGATCTCTTCCTCGTGCACGGCGGCGTGGGCGTCGAGCTCGATGAGCAGGGCCTCCTCGTGGTCGAGCGCGGCCTGGGTCAGATCCGCCGCCCAGCGCGCCAGCTCGAGGTCGCGCAGGCTCACTGCGTGCTCGCTCAGGGCCAGCACGATGCGGTCCTGCAGGGTGCCCGTCTCCGCCCAGCGCGCGGCGGTGTCCGGGTCGGGCTCCTCGCCCAGGATCTGCGTCCAAAGTGCAGGATCGGGCGCGATGTAGCGGCGGGCGGGCCCGGCGGGGGGCAGCCAGCGGGCGCCGGCGATCCCGCCCTCGACCTCCAGCGCTGCATGGCCAGCCTCGCGTGCGGCCTCGGCTCCAACGCGATCGACGAGGACCCAGCGCACCCGGTCGAGCTGGGCCTTCACCGCGCCGTGGATGGTCAGGTCGAGGCCGGCCCAGGGCAGGGTCGACACCGCGGCCGTGGGCACCAGCGCCATGCGCGGCAGGTCCTCCTGCTGGGGCACCGACGGGGCGATGTCGGCGAGGGGACCCACCTCGATGACCCCGACGCCTCCGTCCAGCACGACCACGTCGAGCTTGCCCGGCGCCACCAGCCGCGGCCGCGCGGGCGCCTCGGACATCAGCTCTGGCCGGACCGGAACGGCACGACCGTGTGCTCGCGCAGGTAGTCGGCGGTGGGCTGCAGCGCCTCGTCCATGCTGACGCGCACGGCATAGCCGAGGTCGTCCTTGGCGGGCTGCATGTCGAACCAGTGGGCCGTGGCCATGGCGTCGGCGAGGAAGGCAGTGACGGTCGGCTCGCCCAGGGGCAGCAGCTTGTGCGCGGTCTCGATCGCACCAAAGAGGAACTTGGCCGTGCCATGTCCCAGCTGCTTCTCGATCGGCGGCACGTCCATCGTGCCCAGCAGGTGGTTGAACCACCCCCACAGGCTCACCGGCTCGTCATTGCTGATGAAGTAGGCCTTGCCGGCGCAGGCGGCCTCGTGGTCGGTGAGCGCCTTCGCCGCGTCGATGTGCGCCCAGGCGGCATTGTCGACGTAGGTGAAGTCCACCTTGTTGGTGCCGTCGCCGATGATCCGCAGCCGACCCTTGAGTGCGGCCTCGACGAAGCGCGGAAGCAGGTGGGGGTCGCCGGGTCCGAAGATGAGGTGCGGGCGCAGGGCGACGGTCGCCAGGTGGCGGCTGTTCGACTGCAGCACCATGCGCTCGGCCTCGGCCTTGGTCTCCGGGTAGAACGCCTTGTACGACTTGGCGTAAGGGAGCGTCTGAGGACCGTTCTCAATGGGAGACTCGTAGCTCACCACCGACGGGGTCGAGGTGTAGATGAAGCGCGCGACCCCGGCGGACTCGGCGGCGTCCAGCAGGTTGCGGGTGCCGTCCACGTTGATGGACAGGTACTCCTCGCGGGGCCCCCACACGCCGGCCTTGGCGGCGACGTGGAAGATGGTGTCGATGCCCTCGACCGCCTCGGGGAGGCGCTCCCGATCGCGCAGGTCGATCTGCATGCCGGTCGCGCCCAGCTTCTCGACCTCCGGGTAGGAGCCGCGGGCCAGGAAGCGCACCTCGTGGCCGTCCGCGATGAGGAGCTCGACGATGCGGCGGCCCAGGAATCCGCCGCCTCCGGTGACCAGTGCCTTCACGCCGACCTCGCCTCGGCAGGGGGTTCGCTCTTCGCAGCGAGCAGATCCGCGCAGCGGGCCTCGGCCTGCACGCGCAGCTCTTCACGCTTGATCTTCGAGTTGTGCCGCGGATCGACCGGGAAGCCTTCGTGGTGGAGCACCCGCTCGACCACGCCGGCCCAGCGGGTTCCGTCCGCCAGCGCCAGGATCTCCGCCGCCAGGTCGCCGGTCCAGGTCTGGTCCTTCTCCAGCTCGACCCACAGCACCGGGATCTGGCTGCCTGACTCGCCCACGCCTACGAGGGCGGTGCGCAGGACCTTGTCGTGCTCGTTGAAGACGCCCTCGATGGGCACGGCGGGCACGAGGCCATCGGCACGCACGCCCGGGGCGCTGGTGCGCTGGGGATCGACCCACAGGGCGTGGCTCTTGCGACCGCAGAACCAGATGCGCCCCTGGTCGTCGCGGTAGCCGAGGTCGCCCATGCGGTGGCCGATGGCGCCGTCGCGCAGGACCTTGGCCATGGCGTTGGCGTCGGGGCGGTCCTTGTACTCGGGGCTGACGATGGGGGCGAAGATGGTGATCTCGCCGACCTCGCCGGGCTCCATCGACAGCTCTGCCGACCACTCGGGCATGGGCTCGTCGGTGATGCGGGCGATCTCCACGGTCACGCCGGGGAAGGTCGTGCCGACGCAGGTGCCCTCGCCGCGGGCGGTGCGCTCCCAGGTGTCGCCCAGGACCTCCGCGCTGCCGATGGTCACGACGGGCAGGGCCTCGGTGGCGCCGTAGGGGGTCTTCAGGTCGACGCCGTCAGCCAGGAGCGTGCGGAAGCGGCGGTGCAGGTCGGCCGGGATGGGCGCCCCCGCAGTGAGGACCTGCTCCAGGGAGTGAAGGTTCTTCCCCTCCTTCTGGCACCAGCGGGCCACGTTCTGCCACACGACCGGAGACGCGAAGGCGGTGCGGGCCTTGTGCTCCTCGATGGCGCGCACGACGTTGGCCGGATCGGCGGTCGCCGGCTTGGAGAGGTCCATGTCGGGGATGACGACGGTCATGCCCAGCGCCAGGTCGAAGATGACGAAGGCGGCGAAGCACTCGACCGTGGTCCAGTCCGGCCCCATGCCGTACTGCTGGCCCAGCATGCGGCTCTGGTTGAGGAACATGCGCTGCACGTAGCTGACGCCCTTGGGCGGCCCGGTGGATCCGGACGTGAACGCGATGAAGCCCTCGTCCTCCTCGGAGCGGACGTCGCCAGACTCGTAGGGCTCCTCCCCCTCGGCCAGACACTGCTCCAGGGTGGGGCCGCCCCACAGCCAGCGGGTGCCGGCGGTGATGTGAAGGTCCGCACTCTTGAACGCCTTGCGCTTGAGCTGGCGTACCAGGTGCACGATCGGGATCGCGAGGGTGGCGCGCGGCTGGGCCTGCTCGATGCAGCCGAGCAGGTTCTTCAGGCCCATGCCGGGGTCCATGAGCACCGGGATGGCGCCCATGCGGAAGAGCCCGAACAGGGCGGAGTAGAAGTCGATGCCGGGCTTGACCAGGAACAGGACCCGGTCTCCGCGGCGCAGGCCCTTCTGCTCGAAGCCGCGGGCGAAGCGGTCCACCCGGGTGTTCAGCGCCCGGTACGAGATGGACGTCCACCCCTGGCCGTCCGGGACGATGAGCGCCGGCTGATCCGGGCGCATGCGGGCGTGCTGCCGCAGGGTGTCGGCAACGTTGTTCAGCGTGCTCACGCACCCTCCTCGCAGGCCGGCGATGGTAACCGGATTCTGGTCCTTGGGATGCTAGGCTCCGCGCGAGGAGGTCACGTGTCGGATCGCCGTTCGGTCCCTGCCTGGGTGGTGGTGCTGGCGCTCGCGGTGGCGGCGCTCGGTGCGGCTGCGGCAGTGTGGGCGTTCTTCCGGTGGCTTCGGCCGGATCTGGTCGCGGTCCCCTCGGTCGATCTCGACAGGCTCTCCGGCTCCTGGCGCAGCATCGCCGCCCTGCCCGTCGCCGAGCGAGACACCGGCCCGGGCATGGCCCTGCGGATCCACCACGAGGGCGGTGGCGCGCTGCGGATCAGCCGGCTCGGCAGGACCACTGCTGACCAGAAGCGAGGGAAGAAGCGCACCGATCGCGAGGTGCTGGCCATGGCGACGGAGCGGGGCACGAGGCTGTCGCTGTCCCATGGCGGCGGCCTCGGTCGTCAGCTCACCGTGCTCGCCCTCACGCCCTCCTACGACGCCGTGCTCATCGGCAGCCCCGACCGTCGACGTGCCTGGATGCTCTCCCGCGACGGCACGCTGGCCCGCCCGACCTGGCGCTACTTCCGCGACGAGCTCGCCCGCCAGGGCTTCCCGGTCCATCGCCTGCGCCAGGTGCCCGGCACCCGGGTCCAGCTCGACGAGGCCGACGCCATCGTCATTTACGCGGA
>CALATR010001006.1 GCA_937891875.1 uncultured Pseudomonadota bacterium
CCTTCCAGCGACCGACCGGAGTGCCGAGCCGGCGGTACCTGCCCTGGATCGTAGGCCGCAAGCTGGATCAGGGCGCCCTGGATCCCGGCGGTCGAGCACCACCACACCTGCGTGAGCTGGTGCTCCGGGCGACCGAGCCGACCCCGTCGCTCCGCCTGCGCAGCATGACGGAGTTCGCCGCAGCGCTCGCCACGGAGCCGATTCCCACCGACGGTGGCAGATGGGTCGCCGCGCGGCCACCTGTCCAGGAGCCCCGTCCGCAGATCGGTCGCCAGCGCGATCTCCGGGCCCCCGACGACCAGGACTCGACGGTCGACGTCATCCTCCCCCTCCCCTTGCGTCGACCCTCGCGGACCCTGCCGCCGCTCCCGGCTACGACGCCCGCCGCCGCCGTCGCCGTCCCGACAAGGCCCGGCCCCCCGCCCCGGTCCGCTGGCGGCGCTGGGCACTGGGCCCGCCCATTCCTGCTGGGCGCCATCGTCGCGCTCCTGGCTGTGATCACGCTGGTGCCGCTGTCCGCGATGGTCCTCGGGGCGGCCGCGATCACCCTCGAGAGACCCACACCTGGAGGCGCCTCGGCCACCGCCTCCCACCTCGCGCCGATGCTCTCGGCGCGAGCGCACGCCGCACCCGCCCCCGTGGCGACGCCTGCCGAGCCTGCTCCCCCCGAAGCGGAGGACGAGCCGGTGACGGCGTCGGACCCGGTCGAGGAGCCCGCACCGCCCGTCCGCGACGCTCAGACCCCCGTCGCCACCCAGGCGGCGGGCACCTCCGCTGGCGGCCGCGCGGACGAGGCGCTTGTCGAGGTCGGCCTGGCGCGGATCCTCTCCGACCCCCTCGCCGCCGAGCTGTGGGTCGACAATGAAGATGTCGGTCGAACGCCGAAGAAGCTGAGCCTGACTCCCGGGGACCACCGGGTACGGGTGCGCAGCGGCTCGACCATGCACGCGTTCACGGTGCACGTACAGCCTGGTCAGGACACGACGGCGTGCTTCTCGTTCCGCCTGGACCTGCTCTTCGACGGCCCCTGCGTGACCGAGGCGAGCCTGTCCCTACCGGCCTCGCTGCGCGGCCCAGAGGCTCCCTAGCCGTTCACGTACTTCGACTTCTCGAGGTAGTCGGCGTCCGGGTAGTAGCTGAACACCAGGCTGCCGTTCTTGATGGTCTGGATCACCTCGCCGGCGACGCGGGGGTCCATGGCCGGGCAGCCCTGGCTGCGACCGAGTCGAGAGCCGCCGTTGGCCTGGATCGCCTCGGGGGTGGCGTAGGTCGCCTGGTGCATCACGATGGCACGCTCGCGCATGTTGTCGTTGTAGCCCTTCTCGAGGCCGTCCATCCGCAGGGCGGTGCCGCCGAACTTGCTGCTCTGGTAGGTCTCGGCGGTCTTCGCCAGTCCGATCGAGCTCTGGTGGCTGCCGTTGTTGTTGCTGAACTTCGACGGGGTGTTTCCGCCGGACTTGGCCCCGTGGGTGACCAGCTCGTTGAAGAGCAGCTCCCCACTCGCCAGGTCCATGATGAACATGCGCTTCTCGGTGGAGGGCATCGAGAAGTCGATGATGGTGTAGACGGTCTTCTCGGTCTTTCCGGCCTTGTAGGCGTTGCGGTAGACGTCGAGCGCCACCTGCAGCACCTCGGGTCGCAGGCCCACCGTGGCGAAGCTGCCCGCACTGACCTTGATCTCGGGCCCCTCGCCGGCCGCCGGGCTCTTCGCGGGGGCCTGCTCCTCGCCGTTGCCGTCCGCGGCGTCCTTGGCATCTCTCACGTCCTCGGCCTTCTTGTCGGGCTCGGGAGCGGGCCTTCCGCCGGCGAACACCGCCGCGGTGTCGCGGCCCACGACGCCATCGGGCTTGAGGCCGGCACCGCGCTGGTACGCCTGGACCGCGTCCTTGGTGCCGCTCCCGAAGGTGCCGTCGACCTCGATGCCGTGGCCCGCGGCGACCAGCAGGCGCTGCAGGTGCTCGACCGCATCGCCGTTGGAGCCCTTGCGCAGGAGCAGCGAACCTTCGACCACCTTGGCCCACTCGGCAGGGGCGCTGGCCGACGTGGCGGCGAAGGCATCGAGCACCGAGTCCCCGCTCTGTGCCGGGGCGACGACGGCCTCGGCGTTGGCGGAGTTGCCGTGGTCCTTCACCGCCGCCTGGCTCGGCGCGGTGGCAGGGGCAGGAGCGGCCTGTGGGCGTGGGCGGGGCCGTACGGCGTGCGCGGGCATGGGACCTCCAGATCCGAGGAGAGATCTGCTGGGTGCACTCCCACTGTGGACCTGCGGGCCGCTTCCGTCAACCGATGCCGACGACCAGCGCGCCGTCGCCGGGATCACCCGGTCTGGGCCGGGGCCGACGCGGGTACTCCCCCCGTCGGCCCCGGCGTCCCCCCCGCTAGAAGTGGATGACCGTGCGGATCGACTCACCGTGGTGCATGAGGTCGAAGGCCTCGTTGATCCGCTCGAGAGGCAGGTTGTGGGTGATGAACGGGTCGAGCTGGATGTCGCCCGCCATCGCCTGGTCCACCATGCCCGGCAGCTCGGTGCGTCCGCGCACGCCGCCGAAGGCGCTGCCGCGCCAGACCCGACCAGTGACCAGCTGGAACGGACGGGTGCGGATCTCCTGACCCGCGCCGGCGACGCCGATGATGACCGACTCGCCCCAGCCCTTGTGGCAGCACTCCAGCGCCGAGCGCATCACGTCGACGTTGCCGATGCACTCGAAGGAGAAGTCGACGCCGCCGTCGGTCATCTCGACGATGACCTCCTGGATGGGCTTGCTGTGGTCCTTCGGGTTGACCACGTCGGTCGCACCCATCTGCTTCGCCAGGTCGAACTTGCCCGGGTTGATGTCGATGGCGATGATGCGGCCGGCCTTGGCCTGGACCGCGCCCTGGATCACCGCGAGGCCGATGCCGCCCAGCCCGAAGACCGCGACCGTGTCGCCCTCCTGCACCTTCGCCGTGTTGTGCACGGCGCCGATGCCGGTGGTGACGCCACAGCCCAGCAGGCACACCTTCTCGAGCGGCGCGTCCTCGCGGACCTTGGCCAGCGAGATCTCGGGCACGACGGTGTACTCGGAGAACGTGGACGTGCCCATGTAGTGGTAGATGGGCTCGCCGTTGTAGGAGAAGCGGGTCGTGCCGTCGGGCATGAGGCCCTTGCCTTGGGTCGCGCGGACCGCCTGGCACAGGTTGGTCTTGCCGGACTTGCAGAACTTGCACTCACGACACTCGGCCGTGTAGAGCGGGATCACGTGGTCGCCGACCGCGACCGAGGTGACGCCCTCGCCCACCTCGACGACGACGCCGCCGCCCTCATGACCGAGGACCGCGGGGAACACGCCCTCGGGGTCATCGCCAGACAGGGTGAAGGCGTCGGTGTGGCAGACGCCGGTGTGGGTGATCTTGACCAGGACCTCGCCCTTCTTGGGCGGCGCGACGTCGATCTCGACGATCTCGAGGGGCTTGCCGGGGCCGAAGGCAACTGCTGCGCGGGACTTCATGGGGACGCTCCTTGGCGCTCACTTGAGGTAGGTGTGGACGAGCTTGACCGCCTCGTCGATGGAGGCGTCGAGCTCCTGATCGGGGTCGTCGAGCCGGGCCGCGAAGGGCCCGAACGTCTCGCGCAGGTGGCTCTCCAGCACCTCGGACATCAGCCCGTTGACCGCGCCCCGCAGGGCGGCGATCTGCTGGAGGACGCGGGCACAGGAGCTGCCCTCGTCGATGGCCCGCTCGAGCGCTGCCGCCTGCCCCTGGATGCGGCGCAAGCGAGCGATCGCCTTGCGCTTGTCTTCGGGAGAATGCGGCACTGCACGACCTCGGGGATACTCCCCCCCAGTATAGCTCCCGGGACCTACTCCAGGTAGAGCGACTCGCTGTAGGAGAAGGCAGACGACCGGTCCATGTACTCCAAGGTCACACCGGTCATGGCGTTGCCCACCGCACGATCCTCCAGCGCATCCTCGGGAAGCTCGACGATGGTGTCGGTGCCGCCGTACATCGTGTTCACCGGATAGCGGTCCGGATCGCCGGACTCGAAGTGCACCGCGATGGTCACGTTGTCGTAGTCAGCCAGCGGATCCGTGGTGTGGAGCTCTGCGATCGGCGGCATGGTGGTCACGTGGACCGGGCACCACGGGCAGAGGTGGTTGGGCGGCATGCTCTGCACGACCGCCAGGGCCTTGCCGGAGACGGCCTCCTCGGTGGGGCAGTTGATCGTGTTCGCCGTCGTGCCGTACTCGAAGAAGTAGTCGAAGCTGGTGGCACAGGTGCCGGAGTCGTCATCGCCCAGGGTGATGTCGACCGTCGACGGCACGGACGTCGTGACCCCGCTGCCGAACGACGAGGGGCAGCTGGTCATCGGGTAGGTGGCGGCGCAGGACTTGCCGATGCACGACTGGGCCAGCGCCCGACAGGCGCTCGCGATGCGGACGGGGCGGGGGCCCGAGCCGGTGACCTTCACCAGCGCCGAACGGGGAGTCGCCCAGCCGCTCGCGTGGATGTGCGCCATGACCTCGTGGGCCGGCATCGAAGGGTGTACCTCGCGAATGAGGGTGGCGATGCCGGACACGATGCCCGCGGACACCGACGTCCCGGTCATGACCTGCACACCCGCGGTCCCGGGCCGCATGAGGTGGTCACCCGCGGCGACGATCCCTGGCTCGCTCCCGGGGCGGCTGACCGAGATGGGATCCTTGTCCGCCTCCACCGCACCAACGGCGTAGATCAGCGGGCGATAGCTCGGGACATAGGCACCCGATCCGGGCACGACCCCGTACTTGATGGAGCAGTCGGTGCTCGAAGGCATCTGCTCCCGCTCCCACGCTGCCGGGTAGAGCGCGCCAGCGTGGTTGGAGCCCCCGGTCGCCGTGTCCTGCTGCCCGGCGGCGGCGATCACGATCGCGTCGTTGCACGCGGCGTACTCGAGTGCCGCGTGCACGGCGGCGACCGGCTGATCGTAGGGCGTCGTGGTGCCGCCCGCGTCCGGGTGCCACCCCAGGGACAGGTTGATCACGAGACCGGACGCCTCCCCAGCGTCCTTCATGTCCCGCCAGCGGTCGACCGCAGCCACGATGGCCTGGGCCACGTCCGCCTGGCTGCCGACCGAGCCGCCGTGCGCCGGGCGCGAGAACGTGCCGTCCGACGCCACCGACCAGGCCAGGCCCAGCTCGGAGATCGCGACACCAGCACAGTTGGTGGACGACGGGTTGCGATCGCAGGTCGCCCATTCCAGCGTGCCCATCATGTTGGTGCCGTGCCGGTCGGTGACGGTCAGCTTGGACGGCTCGATGCCACTCGTGTTGTCCGGGATGGTGTCGATGATCGCGACGACCGCGTTGGGGGCGGAGAACACCGGCAGGTTCGGCGTCGGCTGGATCTGGCCGTGGGTGTAGGCCCGCGCCTGGTGGTTGGTCAGCGAGCCCATGCCGGCAATGGCGACGCGGTCGGGGGAGGACAGCCCCGACCCGACCCCGGGTGCGCCGGACCCGGCGACGCGCTCGAAGATGCAGTAGCGACGAAGCTCCGCCGAGGCGTGGCTGGTGGCCGGCGCCTTCGGCTCGAACAGAGGTGAGACAGCCCAGTAGCCACCCTCCCCCATCACGGGCGAGCAGGGCACGCCGGACGAGCGCAACACGACGAAGCGGTCGGGAAGCAGCTGGTTCGAGAACCCCCAGCCGGCCCTGACCCCCACGCTGTTCAGCTCCTCGTCGAACTCGGGCAGGTCGGGGGCGGGCGGGAGCGGCTCACAGGCAGACAGTGCGAGGAACGCGCACAGCGCAGTGACGGTCGTGGACTTGGACATCTGACCTCCAGGATGCGCCGACCTGTTCCGAGGTGCCCGGACGATCTGACTTCGAGGTGCAGACTTTCTTGGAACGGGTCCCGCGGACGTCGGCTCACGGGACCCAGATCTGCCAGATCACAGCGTCATCATCGGCGGAGCGGGAACCGGATCTCGCGGCCGTGATCCGCGTCGCCGCATCGTCGGCGTCTTCCGCTTCGACCACCTGACGGAGGACCGGCAGCGACAAGACCGCATCCGGCACCGGCGTGGACGCGGCGACGACCAGATCCGCGCCGGCGAGCACCAGCGCCTGTGCGATCCCCAGCGACGCGACCTCGGCGACCTCCCCTGCCCTGCCGGTCTCGCACCCCGACAGCGCGACCAGCCGAGGGCCGTCCTGAAGCGACAGCAGATCGCCCACCTCGATGCGCCCGTCGGCCAGCAGCAGGTGGGTGCGCCAGACGTCGGTGGGATCGAGAACGCCGTGGCCGGCGTAGTAGAAGCGTTCCGCATGCCCCAGGGCATCGAGCACGGCGTCCCGTTGGGCCTGTCGGCCGAGCAGCAGGCGCGTCCCGGGCACATCCCCGGCGAGCGACCTGGCCTCTGCCCGGGCGCCCGGGAGCTCCCGGGTGGGATCTCCCACCACCAGCAGGCCGTCTCCCACCGCGCCCGGGCGGGCCCTGGGGGGCAGGTCCAGCGAGTACACCAGCGCGAGGTCGCCACCGCTGGTGCGAGGTGCATGCAGACCGAGGTGGGCGACCGGCCCCCACGGCACCACGGTGACGCGATGCATGCCGTCGAGCGCGCCGTCCAACGTCGCGAGCAGGCCCGCTTCGAGCTCGCGTCCGGTGGCGGTCCGCGAGGGCCCGTCCACCGCCACGACCGATCCGTCGTGCCGCGCCAGCAGGCCGATCCAGCGCGTTCGAACTGGAATCCAGAGGACGAGCACCTCCGTGGGATCCGGCCGTCGGAGCGGCGCATCGGCAGGCGACGCGCCCAGCAAGGCCAGCGCCCCGGCCCGGCGACGTCCCACCTCCGCAGCCAGCGCCTCCTCCTCGGCGAGGGCATCCGGCATGGACGCCGTCGCGACCTGCCAGCGCTGACGCCGATGTGACGCCAGCCGATCCCGCTCCTCCTGCAGCGCTTCCACCGCCTGGTGGAACGCCGCCCGATCCGGCCCGTCGGCCGCCCGGGCGCGGCCGGCCACCTCCAGACGCAGCAGGGTGCTCCGGCGAAAGCGGCGGACCAGCGCCAGCGCCTCCTCCGCAGCCCCTCGATCGAGCAAGAGGCCCACGAGATCCTCGACCGCGGTCGGCGCCACCCGCAGGCGGGCCTCCATGAACGCGGCGGGATCCGCGACCCCGGGCAAGGCGTCCAGCTCGGAGCCGAGGGAGTCGATGGCCCCGCGCAGCGCACGCTCCTCCGCTGCCGTGTCCCCCCGTGCGCGAGCGACGCCGGCGAGCACGCCAAACCCGACCACGACGACGTCGGGACTCACTCCGTCCGCGGTGATCGCCGCCTCTGCGGCTCGCCGAGCCTGGTCCAAGGCGCCCGTGTGCAGCAGGGCGCTGGCCCGGAGGGTCTCCCGCCACCCGAGCAGGCGGGCAGGCGCGTCGTCGGGCACCGCCTCGACGTGGACCAGCACCTCGTCCCAGGCGCTCCGTGACCAGGCCTCGAACGCCTGGTTCACCCGGGTGAGCGCCAGGGCGTCGGGCTCCTCGCCACAACGTGCCTTCTCCTCGGCGATGGCCGCCAGGCGCGCGCCGGCATCCGGGGGCGCCTCCCCCCGGGAGCGACCGCGCACCATCTCGTACCAGACCAGGTTCTCCGCCAGCTCTCGCGCGTCCCGCGCACACGAGTCGGGGACCATCGGCCGCGCCTCCGCCAGCCGACGGAGGGTGTCGATCGCCTCGTCCAGGCGTCCGACGTCCGCCGCGACCACGCTCCGCAGGTTGTCGGTCGCCGCTTGCATCCGGGGCGGCAGATCGACCCGACGCGCCCAGGCCGCCGCCGCAGCACTCTGCTCGTCGGCGGTGCGCAGATCGCGACGGAACGAGGCCACGACGCCGCGCAGATAGGCTCGGGTCCAGCGGGACTCCACGTGGTCGTGGGCGGTCAGGTCGTCGAGCCGGGCGTCCACCTCATCGGGCGCGCCCGCGCCGATCCTCGGGAAGACCTGCACCGCCGCCCGGCGGGTGGCCTCGGTCAGGTAGCCCTGGTCGCGCAGGGCGCGGATCACCGCCTCCTCGCGCTCACCGACGAGGTCGTCCGCTCCCTCGTCCCGCGCGCAGGCCAGCGCGTGCTCGGCACGGGCGAGTGAGGTCTTCACGTCCGGGGTCTGGCAGGTGACCGGATGGCTCCACCGCGCGGGGGAGGAGACCAGCACCAGCTCGGCGGAGCCGTCCGCGGCGGACACGACCAGCCGGCCCGGAGAGAGGTCGGGCGGCAGGCGCAGGTGGGTCCCCCCCGCACGGGGGCTGACCACCGCCTCGACGGTCGCGCCGTCCAGGGTCACCCAGACCGGCATGCCGGCGTCCACCCACACCTGGACGCCGCTCGAGTCGGCGGGAACGGCGCAGCCCCCGGGCACGACGTCGCAGCCCAGGTAGGCGATCTCGAGGGGCTCGCCCGGCGGGGGGACCTGGGTGGACCCACAGCCTGACAGCAGCACGAAGATCGAGACTCGAGCGACACGAGTGACCACGTCTGCCCGCCTCACCGGCTAGGGCTCGACGCGGACGGGCACCCGGGTGGCGTGGGAGCGGTCCGCACCGTCACGCACGCTCAGCTCGACCGCGCGCACGTCGGCGTTCAGCCCGTCCTCGCCAGCCACGCCGACCCACCGCACCGCACCGGTCGGGGCGAGGTCGGGCCGGACCGGCGACGGACGGCGCGACCCGTCGAGCAGCTCGAAGCTCACCCCCGCATCGGTGGCGCCCCCCTCCGTACCGGGCCGGGCGACGATCTCGAGTCGGGTGCCCACCGTGAGCACCCGCACGTCCTGCGCCGGGTCTCCCGCGCCCCGGACCACCGCATCTCCGCTCGAGACCTCGAAGGTGTAGGACTGGGGGGTGGCTGCCGGTCCCTGCACCGCCAGCGTGACGCTGACGGCCAGCAGGACCGCTGCGACCAGGGCCGCCCCGGCCGCCATCCACGCCCAGGGACGACGGACGTTTGCGGGCGCGACCTGCTGCGGGCCGGCGCCTTCGCTGATCCGCGGCGGAGGCGACGCCTCGTCGAGCGGATCCAGGGTCGCCTCGTCCTGCCGTCGCCGGACCAGGTCACCGACGATGCGCCGCTGGAAGTCCCGGTCGAGGGGCTCGAAGAGCTCGGCGAAGACGCCGTCCGGATCCTCCGCTGCCAGCGCCTCCCGCTCGTCCGCGGACAGCGATCCCTCGGCGAGCCGATCCCAGTCCTCGGACAGACGGTGGTCGGCGCGCCGCTTGGCGGCGTCGGCGAGTGCGCGCATGGGATCCTCGTCCTTCATCTCGTTCGATCCACTGTTCCGTCTTGGGTGGGGGGGTCTGACACGAGCTCTTCCATTCGACGCTCGACCAGCTTCCGAAGTCGGCTTCTCCACGCATAGACCGCGTCCCGGGTCATGGCCAGCTCCCGCATGACGTCCGCCACGTCGAGGTCGTCCACGAACAGCAGCTCGAACATCTGCTTGCCCAGGGGCGACAGCTCCTCGTCCAGGGCGGCCACCACCCGGTCCATGAGCTGCTGGGTGCCCACCAGCGCCTCCGGGTCCGGACCGTTGCGCAGCTGGAGCTTCAGCTCGAGATCCTCCACCGGGTCGTCTTCCCATGGGTTGGTGCGCCGGCTGCGCAGGGTCGTGAGCGCCCCCCGCTCCGCCACCATCGCCGCGAAGCGCTCCAGCGACAGCCCCGCGTCCGGACGCCACCGGCGCAGGGTCTTGCCGTCGTCGTCGAACAGGCGCCGGAAGCCGTCCTGGGTGAGGTCGGCGAGCTCCTCGCGCATGTTGCGCCGCCGCTCACCGCCGACCCGCACCATGCAGCGCGCCACCCGCGCCTGGATCACCGGAGTGAGGCGCGCGACCAGCTCCGTCGCCGCGGCCTCGTCCCCGTCCAGCGCGCGGCGAACCAGGACCAGGTCTTCGTGAATCGGCTCGTTGGAAGCCACGTTTGCTGAAATCTCCAGATTTCTGTGTCAGACGTCCTGCGCCCTTCGGAACACGTGTGGTGGGCACGATGCAACTCGACCCAACCGGTACTGCGGTTGGTCACGGTCCCAGTGTGCCCTCAGGAAACCACGATCTGGAGGTTCAGATGCTCACGCTCCTGCTCGCGCTGCTCGCACCATCCGCCCACGCGCAGTGCTCCGACCCCACCGTGCTGTCGGTAGACACCACCACGTCCACCGCCGCCGCGTACGATCTCTTCGGCTACGCGCTGGTCACGGCCGACTTCGACGGGGACGGCTACGACGATCTCGGCGTGGGGACGCCCGGCCGGGACGTCGGCGGTGTGACCGACGCCGGTCAGGTGACGGTGTTCTACGGCCGCTCCGGCGGGCTCTCCTCGGCGTCCTGGTCCAACTGGAGCCAGAACTCGCTCAGCGGCAGCCCCAACGAGGCCTACGACTCCCTCGGTCAGGTCCTCGGCGCCGGCGACTTCAACGGGGACGGCTACGACGACATCGTCATCGGGGCGCCGTCCGAGGATCAGGGCAGCCAGGTCGACGCTGGACGGGTGTTCGTCAAGTACGGCAGCGCGTCCGGGGTCACCTCGTCCGCCTCGTCCAACTCGTGGTCTCAGGCCTCGCTGGCCGGGAATGGCAGCCAGGCGGGCGACCGCATGGGCGCTGCGGTCGCCTCGGGGGACTTCGACGGCGACGGCTACGACGATCTCGCTATCGGTGTGCCCGACGACGACATCCTCGGCGTCTCCGCGGCGGGCCGGGTCATCATCATGTACGGGAGCAGCAGCGGGCTGTCGTCGTCGAACTCGGAGTCGTTCAACCAGAACAACTTCGGCCAGACCCCCCACGCCGCCGATCGCTTCGGCACCGCCCTGGCCGCCGGTGACTTCGACAACGACGGCTACGACGACCTGGCGATCGGATCGCCGGGGGAGGATCGGGGCGGCCTTCCCGACGTCGGGCTGATCCTGGTCAAGTACGGTGCCTCGGTGGGCCTGCAGAGCAGCACCATCTCCGAGGCCTTCGACAACAGCGGCTACGGCGGCGTCGACAAGGCCTACGACCACCTCGGCGCCGTGCTCGCTGTGGGTGACCTCGACGGCGACGGCATCGACGACCTGCTGATGGGGGTGCCGGACAAGAACGTCAACGCACACCTCAACCAGGGGCTGGTCGGGGTCCTGCTCGGCAACACCAGCATCGGCCTGATTCCGGCGGTGGCGCGCAAGGTCTACGCGTCCACCTCTGGCTACCCCTACCTGAACGGCCTCGAGTTCGGCGGGGCGGTCTTCGCTGCCGACGTCAACGGGGACGGCGACGACGACATCCTGGCCACGGCGCCGCGGGCCGACAGCAACGCCGGCATCCTGTTCGTCTACCACGCCAGCACCATCGGCACGTTCGGGAGCGACAGCTACTACGTGCAGGAGGACTGCTTCGCCGGGGGCTCCGTCTCCTCGAACGAGTACTTCTCCTGGGCCGTGACCGCGGGCGACTACGACGGGGACGGCGTCATCGAGGTCATGACCGGCGACCGGAACCACGACCTGCCCGGCCAGAGCCACGCCGGCATCGTCCTCGGCGCCGAGCTCTCCGGCCCCTGAGCGCCCGCCCGGGCTCACTCCGGTTCAGCCACCCCAACACCGCTCCCGCACGGCCAGGCCGTGTCGGTCTGGCGGAGCTCCACATCCACACCAGCTTCTCGAAACACAAGGTACAACCATGCTTCGACCCACCGTCCTGTGCGCCACCGCCCCCCTGGCCCTGGCGCTCGCTCTGCTTCCCCTCGCCGCCGAGGCGGCCTGCCCGACCACCCCGGGTCCCACGCCGGTGTGCACCACCGGCCCCGGTGGCTGGACCTGCTCCCTCGCCGTGGTCCCCGTCACCGGGCCGGAGATCGTCGACGCGGAGGTCTGGACCGATGTGTCCGGCGACATCTGCGTGCGTGTCTCCAAGCCGGCGGTCGCTGGCGGCACGCCGGCCTGGTTCAGCGAGGAGACCCTCGCCGTGCCCGGACCGCTCATCACCGTCACCCTCGACGTCCAGGGCTCGCCCATCGCCGACCACATCCGCCTGGAAGACGGCGTGTCGGGCGCCCAGCTCATGGCACCACGCAACACCATGGGGGCCATCGCGCCCATCGACGTCTACGTCAACGGCCAGGCAGGCGACGACGTCATCCTCGGATCCCGCACCTCCGTGACCTACACCGAGGAGCTCGTCGGCGACCAGGGCGCGGACGAGATCAACGGTCGTGAGGGCGCCGACATCATCCGCGGCGGCATGGACGACGACACCCTGTTCTCGGGCGCTGGCGTGTACGACGACCAGGTCTTCGGCAACGAAGGCGTCGACGACATCACGGTCGGGTCGGGTGCGCTCTACGTCCACGGCGGCTCGGAGGACGACACGATCACGTGCGAGGCCAACTACGCGACCGGCGCAGGCACGATGTCCCGGATCCTCGGGGGTGACGACACTGACGAGATCATCTTCACGGGTCCCCAGCACATCGACGTCGACGTGCGTGGCGGCGGCGGCAACGACCGCATCCTGACCTCCGGGGTCTCGTCCCCGTTCCATGCCGATCTGGGCGCGTGGGGCGATGACGGCGACGACGAGCTGCTCCTCGACGCCCGAGTCTACGGAACCGCCACCGTCGACACCGGCACCTCCGGCTCCTTGTTCGATCTGGTGGACATGGGACGCGTGGATGGCGATCTGTCCGTCTACAGCCACGGCGACGCCCAGGTCACGACGGGAACGGTCGGTGGTGACCTCACCTTCGTGGACCTCGCCGACGGACACGACGTGATCGTGTTGGACGGCAACGTCGTCGGGAGCACGAACCTCGCGTTGGCCGGCTCTCCCTCGGCGACCCGGGACGAGGTGTCCGCGAGCGGGTTCTGGAGCCTCGTGGGCGGGCTCGCGATCACCGGCTCCGCTGGAAACGTCATCGACCTGGCCTGCGACATCGACGGGGTGTTCGGCATCACCTTCATCGGTGGAGACGACGACATCGCCCTGGCCGGCGCGATGGGTGCAAGCTCGATCACGACGGTCGACATCGACGCAGGGGACGGCACGAACTTCGTGACCCTGAGCGGCATCGCCCACGACGAGTTCGTCTACGACGGCGGCGCCGACGGGGACGAGGTCCTGGTCACCGGGACCATCGGGGGGGCATCCACCGTGAACCTGGGCGACGGCTTCAACGTGGTCTCGAACACCGGCAGCGTCGCGGACCTCGCCATCACCGGCGGATCGGGCGCGGACACCATCACCGTGGACACCGGGGCGACCGTCAGCGGGGACTTCGAAGCGAGCCTGGGCGACGGCGACGACGAGATCGACCTGTACGCAGACATCGGCGGCAGCATCGATGTCACCCTGGCCGGCGGCGACGACACCTTCGAGGCGACCGGCATCCACTACGGCACGGTTGCCGGTGGGACGTCCGTGGTGCGCGGCGGCGACGACGAGGACGTCATCCGGGGCACGGAAGGCGACGACACCCTGTTCGGCGGAAACGGCCCCGACTGGCTGTACGGGAACGGCGGCGCGGACACCATCCGCGGAGGCTCGCCGATCGCGACGTCCGACGGCATCGACAAGATCCGGGGAGGGGCTGGCGACGACATCCTGCAGGGCGATGCCGCCGGCGACACCTTGTGCGGCGATGCCGGCATCGACCACCTCAGCGGCAACGCGGGTGCGGACAAGCTGTTCTCCGGGCGGCACGGCACGATCCTGAATCCGGAGATCGAGCAGGGCGGGCCCGGCATGCCCGATGTCTGCTCGCCGACCTGGTTCGGGGCCGGCACGGTCTCCAAGAGCAGCTGCGAAGCGTCGTTCGTCGACAAGCCGACTGCCGACGCGGCCTGCGCGTTCTGATCGGGCGTCCCCGCCTGCACACCTCGCATGGTCATGCGGTGGCACCCTACCGGGGTCCATGCGCTAGGAGTGCAGGGGGGACCCATGAACGACCCGACGCGCATCACCTTCGCACTGCTCCCCCTCGTCGCGCTCGCCGCCGCCTGCACCGACGAGCCGGCCGCCACCGACTGCGACGCCAGGGTCGAAGTCTTCCCCGACCTCGACGGGGACGGCTTCGGCACCTCGCCAGCCACGAGCCAGGCCTGCCCGGACGACCTGCCCGACGGGTTCGCCACCCAGGCCGGCGACTGCAACGACGACCGCGACGACATGCACCCCGGCCGCGCCGAGGTCTGCGATGATCGCGACAACGACTGCAATGGCCGGGTCGACGACGAGGCCCTGGAGGCGACCGCGTACTACCCCGACAGCGATCAGGACGGCTACGGAGACGACGCGGCGGTCGAGCGGCTGTGCGCCCAGCCCGACGGATCCATCGCCGTCGGTGGCGACTGCAACGACCAGGATCCCGCCATCCGCCCCGGTGCCGACGAGCGCTGCGACCAGATCGACAACGACTGCGACGGGGAGATCGACGAGGACCCGGTCGACGGGCAGACCTACTACCGCGACGCCGACGGGGACGGCTTCGGCGACTCGGACGGGGCGTTCCAGGCCTGCGAACTCCCAGACGGCGCCAGCGAGGTCGACGGAGACTGCGACGATCGGGAGGGCGAGGGTGCGCTGCGGGTGCCGGGCGGCCCCGAGCTCTGCAACGACGGCATCGACAACAACTGCAACGAAGGTCCCGACGACTGCACCTGGACCTCCTGGACCGTGGCCACCGCACACGTCCGGGTGCGCTCGGCGGACGGGGCCCAGCTGGGCACCGTGGTCGGCAACGCCGGTGATCTCGACGAGGACGGGCGCGACGACGCGATCCTCGGCGCCCCCTTCGCCGTGGCCGCCGCGGGAGGCGGCCTGCTGCTCCACGGCGAGTCCTCCACGGGCGCCTGGAGCTCGCCGGTGGAAGTTTCGCGGACGGATCTTCCAGGATGGACCTGGAGTCTTCCCAACGTGCGCCTCGGCGACGCGGTCGGCAGCGCAGGCGACCTCGACGGGGACGGCCACACGGACTGGCTGATCGGCTCCCCCAGGATGTTCGACCAGAGCGGGACCGTCGTGCTGGTCTACGGCGACGGAACCCGCGCCAGCACCCTCTCCCGCGCCGACGGTGAAGGCCTGCCGCTCATCAGCGAGGCCCCCGCCCGCGCCGAGCTGGGGCGGGCGGTGCTCGCGGCGGGGGACTACACCGGCGACGGGCTCGACGACGTCCTGCTCTCCGCGATCTCGCAGCCCAACGGTGACAGCCGCGGCGCCGGCGCGGTCTACCTGCTGCCCGGCGACACGACCCGGTACAGCGGCACCACCCCGGTCTCCGCCCTCGCCAGCTACGTCGGCGATGCGGCCTTCATGTCCCTGGGCGGCGCTCGGGTGGCGATGGGCAGCGGTGATGTCGACGGGGACGGCAACATCGACCTCCTGCTGGGCGCGAGCGGCGACGACAGCTGTACCGGGAGCGCCTTCCTCCTGCTCGGCGACGGGACCGCTCCCGCCGGCGCCCTGCCCGCCCGCGAGGGTGCCGACCTCACCCTGACCGGCAGCGCGACCAGCCAGTACGTGGGCGTGATGGCGACCATCCTCGGAGACCTCGACGGGGACGGCTACGACGACCTGTTCGTGGGCTCGCTGGAGGACAGCTTCGCCGGGGCCGTCTACGTCGTCTACGGCGGGACCGCCCTGCCCACGGACGGCCCGGTCCGGGACGTCGCCGCCCACGTGGTCGAGGGCGGCGCGAGCAGCGCGCGCCTGGGTGCGGAGGGCGTGGCGCTCGGTGACTTCGACGGCGACGACCACCTCGAGCTGGCCCTGTCGGCGAGCAGCGCCTCGTGGGAGGGAGCCCGCTCGTCCGGCGCGGTCTTCCTCTTCGACCCCACCGAGGCCGACGACGTCGACGGCTGGCGCGGCGTGACCGGCGACCCCTTCGACGCCCACGCCGATCACACGGTCGTGCTCCACGGCGCAGCCGGGGACTACCTCGGCTACGGCATCGCCACGGGCGACTTCAACGGCGACGGGCTCGACGACCTGGTGGTCGGCGCGCCGTTCACCGGCGGGAGCCTGGGCGAGGTGACGCTGTACCTGGGACTGGGGCTGTAGGGAGGGGCCGGGGTGTGGCAGAACGCCCTTCCACACTCCGTCTTCGGACCGCCGATCCTCGTGCTACACTCGGTGTTGCCCACGCCATGCGGATGGCTGACGCATGCACGCCTCGCCCGCAGAGATCATCCAACGCTCGCACAACCGGTGCGTGCAGACCCACCGGCTCGACCCTGCCGGACGGCTCCCCGATCGGCTCACCGCGCGGGAGGTGCGGGAGCGGAGGCAGCGCTTCGACCACGTCGTCGGCGAGGCGCTCGGTGCGGTGGAGGGCCTGCGCGGCGTGATCGAGGACTCGCGCTGCGCCCTGCTGGTGAGCAACCAGGAGGGCGTCATCGTGCGCCGCATGGGCCACACCACCGAGGCGAGCGCCATGGGCCAGGCCATCGAGGTGGGCTCGGTGTGGTCGGAGGAGCAGGCGGGCACGAACGGCGTCGGAACGGCACTCTCCGAGGGTGCCGCGGTCACGGTCGCCGGCACGGACCACCTGCTCGAGGCGCTGCATCCGTTCACCTGCACGACGGCGCCCCTGCTCGACGCCGATCAGCGCGTCGTCGGCGCCATCGATCTCACTGCCTGGCTGGCCAGCCGCCCCGACCTGCCCTTCCTGCGCCACATGGTCGACCGGGTGGCGTCCGAGGTGCACTGCCGCATCTTCGCCAGGGATCACGCCGATCATCTGCTGATCGGCCTGTCCCGGGAGCGGCCGACGGCGGTGACCGCGGCCCGCGCCCTGGTCGCGGTGGGGCGGGACGGCACCATCCGCGGGGTGTCCGGACCGGCGCGCAGACTGCTCGCCCAGCTCGACCAGCGCTTGATCGACCGCGCGACGACCGGCATCGGGCAGCTGCTGCAGGAGCGGGTGGGCGTGGACCTCGCCGCCCTGGCCGACTCGCCGATCGGCACGGTGAGCCGGGCGCTGTCGCTCTACGCCCGGGTCGTGCGCACCCCCGCCGTGGAGCGCCGCCCCCGCCGCGCGCCGCCCCCACGCCCGACGCCCCGCCCTCGGATCCGCGGCCGCGAGGTGCTCTCGCCGCGGGATCTCGCCGGAACGGACCCCCGGATGCTGCGCCACGTCCGCCTCATCGAGCGGGTGGCCGACACCGGCCTGCCGGTGCTGCTCCTCGGCGAGACCGGCGTGGGCAAGGACGCGCTCGCCAAGGCCATCCACGCCACCAGCGCCCGGTCGGCCCGGCCCTTCGTGGCGGTCAACTGCGCGTCCCTGCCCGAGACCCTGCTCGACAGCGAGCTCTTCGGCTATGCGCCCGGCACGTTCACCGGGGGGCTGCGCGAGGGAAAGCAGGGCAAGATCGCCGCATCCCACCGGGGGACCCTCTTCCTCGACGAGATCGGCGACATGCCGCTGGGCCTGCAGGGACGGCTCCTGCGGGTGCTGGCCGAGGGTGAGGTCACCCGCCTCGGCGCGGTCGAGCCCGAGCCTGTGGACGTACAGGTCATCAGCGCCACCAACCACGACCTCGAGGCGCTGGTGGCGGACGGGCGCTTCCGGGCGGACCTGTACTTCCGGCTCTCCGGCGCCACCTTCGAGCTGCCCGCACTCCGCGACCGCACCGATCTGGACGACATCGTGCGCCGGCTGCTGGACCAGGAGCACGGCCGGCGCATCACCATCGACGCGCCCGCCCTGGCCTGCCTGCGCGCGTATCGCTGGCCCGGCAACATCCGCCAGCTGGCCCAGGTGCTGCGCTTCGCCGCCGCCTGTGCCGAGGGCGGCCGGATCACCCTCGACGACCTGCCCGAGCGCGTCCGTGGCGTGCCGTCCCCGGCGCGACCCCACCCTGCCCCGGCTCCACACGACGCGACGACGCTCGACGAGGCGATGGCCCACACCGAGCGCGCCACCCTGCTCGCCGCCCTGCGCCAGGCCTCCTGGAACGTGTCCCAGGCCGCCATCCGCCTCGGCATCGGGCGCACGACCATCCACCGCAAGATGCGGGCCCTGGGCATCGTGCGGCCGGGCACGCCTGGTGCGGGGAGCGAGACCCCCGAGGGATAGGGCGGCGGCTGCACCGCGGTGTCCCAGGGCTGGTGTCCCAGGGCTGGCACAGCGGGCGGAACACCTGTGCCACCAGCGGCACAGGATCGGTCGCACCTGACGCTCCAAGGCGGACAATTCGCTGGAACGCGCCTTGCTTGATGGGAGGTCCACCCCCACCGGAGGCTGGGCATGCAACCGAGCACCGAACAGAAGCTGTGGATGTACGAGACGATGCTCCTGAGCCGGAGGTTCGAGGAGACCATCGAGAAGATCTACCTGGAGGGCAAGACCCCGCGGTTCGACATGGCCGCCGGCCCGATCCCCGGGGAGATGCACCTCTCGAACGGCCAGGAGCCCGTCGCCGTGGGCGTCTGCGCGCACCTCGAGGCGGACGACATCGTCACCGCGACCCACCGGCCCCACCACCAGGCCATCGCCAAGGGAGTCGACCTCAACGAGATGGCCGCCGAGATCTTCGGCAAGGCCACCGGCCTCTCGGGCGGTCGGGGCGGCCACATGCACCTCTTCGACCCGCGGGTGAACTTCGCCTGCTCCGGGATCATCGCCCAGGGCATGGGCCCGGCGGTGGGGGCGGCGCTGTCCCGCAAGATGCAGGGCAAGCCCGGCGTCGCCGTCGCCTTCATCGGCGAGGGTGCCGTCAACCAGGGCGCGTTCCACGAGGCCATGAACCTCGCCGCGGTGTGGGACCTGCCGTTTGTCGCTGTCATCGAGGACAACGCCTGGGGCATCTCGGTCGCCAAGTCCGACTCGACCGCCGTCGCCCACAACGACGTGCGCGCCGCCGCCTACGGCATCCCCGGCCACTACGTCGCCGACAACGACCCCATCGCGCTGTTCCAGGTCGCCGGCGAGGCCATCGCCCGGGCGCGTTCGGGCGGCGGTCCGAGCCTCATCGAGGTCGAGACCTACCGCCTGGCGGGCCACTTCATGGGGGACGCCGAGCAGTACCGCCCCAAGGGCGAGAAAGAGGCGTTGTTCGCCAAGGATCCCATCCCCAAGATGCGCGTGATGCTCATCGAAGACGGCACCCTCACCGAGTCCAGCGCCGACGATCTCCACGCCCGGGTCGAGGCCCGGGTGCAGGAGGCCATCCAGTTTGCCCGCGAGAGCCGCGACCCGGCCCCCGAGGACGCACTCACCACAGTCTTCCACCCCGTGGCTTGACCCCAGCCCCCCACCCTTGTGGAGTTCATCATGTCTCAAGACGGTCGCAAGCTGACGATTGCGCGGGCCATGGCCGAGGCCATCGCCCACGAGATGCGGGTCGATCCCACGGTCTTCGTCATGGGCG